>JBHHWA010000257.1:0-2055 GCA_046756285.1 Thermoplasmata archaeon | reverse complement strand
GTCTTGAGGTTGATCACGAGCTCGAACTGGGTCGGTCGCTCCACGGGCAATTCAGCCGGGTTGGCACCCTTTAAGATTTTGTCGACATAGGCGGCGACGCGCCGAGATAGGTCAACCCTCCTTGGACCGTAAGACATGAGGCCACCGTCGCCGAAGAGTCCTACAAACCATCTGGATGAGTACATCGACGGCAGCCCGTTCTTGGTTGTAAGGTCTGTAATCTGTCGTGCGTAACTCGCGGTGAGCTTGTCCGCCAGTACGAGGAGAGCGCCAGCCCTTTCGTTGATTGCTGCTTCGAATGCGGACTCGAAATCGTTTGCACTGCGCACTTCCAGGGATTGAAGCTCCACACCCAACAGCCGAGCTGCCGGCTGTGTCTCTCTCCATTCTACTGCCTTGTCCGGATCGGCCGGATTCCAGAGGACGCCCACGCGGGTCAGCCCTGTGACGGCCTCCTTGAGCAGCTCCAGCCGTTTGCCACTTAACTCTGGGACAAGGGCAGTCATGCCAGTGACGTTGCCTCCCGGACGAGCAAGGCTGGCGACAAGACCAGCCCTCACAGGGTCGCCCTCGACAAGCATGACGATGGGGATAGTCCTCGTGGCTTGCTTGGTGGCACGGGCCGCTGACGTCCCCATGGTTACGATGACGTCAACCTTGAGACGGACCAGTTCGGCCGCGAGCTCGGGTAGCTCGTCCGTCTCCACTGCGTATCTGTGCTCAAACGCGACGTTTTTCCCTTCAATGTAGCCGAGCTCCTGCAGCCATCCAGCGACATAGGGAGCCCCAGGGAGCACGGAGAAGGCGGGCGTTAGGAAGCCTATGCGGCTGACTTTCGCCGGCGTCTGCGCGTGAGCTGCAAGCGGCACTGAGAGCAGTCCGAGGGCGAGAGTAACGATGAGCGCGGTTCGTCTAGGCCTCATGGTCGTGCAGCAGCGCATAGCGCGGCTAGCCTTGCGGCTAACCCACCTCGGACGAGGCTCTCTCGAGCGCCCCCTCTACTTTGAGTAGATCTCCTCTTTCCAGTAGTAGTCGGCGACGAACTCATACCGGGGCCAGGTCGAGCGTCGATAGGGGACTAGTCTCTTGGCATACTCCCGCTGTGAGTCAATCACCTTCCTATAAAAGGGGTCCTTCGCCGCGTCCTCTTCCCTGATCTCGTCCCAGTACTTGAGGAAGGTGAGGTGAATGTCATCGGGCGTCCTGAACACCTTGACCCCGTGTTTCTCCACCATCTCCTTGTAGGCTTCGGCATTTTGCCTCTGCCACCGTACCCACCAGCGCCAGAACGTCTCTGTCGCCGCCGCCTGGATAATCGCCTGGAGGTCGGGGGGCAGCTTGTTCCACACGTCTCGATTGATGAGGAGGTCCCCCAACCCGACCTGGTCGTGCATCCCCGGGGTCAGATGGATCTTCCACACGGTGTGGAAGCCCTTCTTCAAGTCCTCGATGCCGCCAAACCACTCGGCGCCATCGATGACTCCCTGCTCCCCCGCGGGGAGGATGTCGGGACCGGGCACGTTCACCACCCTCATCCCGGCCCTGCTGAATACTTCCTTGCCGAGGCCGAAGATACGGTACTTGTATCCCTTGAAGTCCTCCCAGCTTTTGACGGGCGCCTTGAACCACCCCTGGGCCTGGGGACCGAGCGGCAGGATGGGGAAGGAGACCACGTTCATCTTCAGCACATCGGTATACCACTCGTTGAGGAGCTCAATACCCCCACCCTCGTAGTACCACCCGAAGAAGTCAATGAAGTCCATCCCGAAGACGGGGGCGTGGCCCAAGGGGATTGCGGCCCGGTGCTTGCCGGTCCAGTAAGCGGGCGCGGCGTGGGCGCCGTCGATAACCCCTCTCGAGGTGGCATCCAGGACCTGGCGGGGGGGAACGACCGCGCCGCCAGGGAGGGTTTCAATCTTCAGCCTCCCGCCGGACATCTGCTCGACCCGTTGCGCAAACAACTTAAGGTTGTCGTAGGGGGTGAAGCCAGACAGCCAAATTGCCTGGATTCTCAGGGTGACGGCCCTGCCCTGGGCCGTGGTCTCCTGGGGCTGC
>JBHHWA010000256.1:0-2060 GCA_046756285.1 Thermoplasmata archaeon | reverse complement strand
TTGTACATCTCGTCGATGTTGGACTCGTCGCGCCGGTCGACGCCCATGACCTCCAGGCTACCCTTGCTCAGCCGGTATCCATCCTCTCCAAGGGGAGAGTAGAAGAACTGGAGGTAGTAGCGGGTGCCCACGACGTACTCCTGGATTGTGTACGGCTGGCTCTTATCCACGTGTTCCAGGAAGTCGTCGTAGTTCTTCGCGATGAAGGACCCACGGCCGCCCTTCGCCCCATAATACTTCACGAACACGGGGTGGTCGATGGCGTCGGGGCGGTCGATCTTCGCCGGCATGTCGACCCCCGCCTGGGAGAGCCAGTACCGCTGCTTATCCCGGTCGGACTCCCACCCAATGACCCGGCGGTTCCCGAATGTGGGAACTTCGAGGTCGGCGAAGGCTTCCGCCCCCAGGTACTCGACAAAGGAGCCGTGGGGGACCGCCACCGCACCCGTTTCCACCAGCTCACTGGCGTGACGAGGAAGGTCCTCGTAGGCGTCCACAATCAGGAACTCGTCGGGGCGGGCGAGGGGGAAGGCGTCGTAGAACTTCGGCTGCTCGCGAATGGCGATACCCAGGGTGCGAAAGCCCTCCTGACGGGCCCCATGGAAGATCTGAAGAGAGGAGTGGGAGCAGACGGTGGCGATGACGATCTCGTCATAGCCCTCCAGAATCTCCGCGATTCGCTCCCCCGTTACCATTAGAATATCATGAAATATGACATCTTTAAGGTTTCCGGCACGCCTTTGTGGAGTTCCGGGGGCCGATTCGGTCTGACCCGCGACCCCCATGGAGGGTGATGAACACGAAGGATCGCTCCTCGATCGAACTTTCCTCCGCCGACGTCATGGCGTTTCGGGTCCGTCATCATCACCTCCGACGGCGGGCAGCCCGGGGCGACGTGCCTCGCGTGGCCCGAGATGTCGGAGGCATTCAGGCCCAGGTCGAGTCCGCAGCCAGAACGTCCCTCTGGGCTCGGGTTCAGGCACTGACGCCCCAGGACGTAGAGAGGGCGCTCTGGAAAGACCGGACCCTGGTCAAAGTTTGGGTCATGCGTGGGACCGTCCACCTGCTCCCCGCCGATGACCTGGGCGTCTACGTTGCAGGACTGCGCCAGGAGGGGCTCTTCCGGGAACGGCAGTGGATGCGCCGCTACGGCCTGTCGGAGGAGGACCTGCGCCGGATGCCTCGTGCCGCGGAGGAGGCCCTGGCTTCCGGTCCCCTGACGCGACGTGAATTGGGCGAGGCCGTCGTGGAGCGGGTAGGCGAACGGGCCCGGAAGTGGGTGGAGCACGGGTATGGCGGAGTGGTACGCCTGGCCACCATTGAGGGGAAGGTTTGCTTTGGCCCGAACCGGGGGCAGGAGATTACATTCGTCCTCCTGGACGATTGGCTAGGCCAACGGCCCACGAGCCCGCCGGAGGAGGCGGAGACCGAGCTGCTGTACCGGTACCTCCATGCCTATGGGCCGGCGACCACCGAGGACTTCTCGGCCTGGTCGGGAATGCGAATGGGACTCATCCGAGGGATTTGGGAGCGAGTGGAGGAGGATCTCCAGGCGGTCGTGGTGGACGGGAAGGAGGCACATCTGCTGGCCACGGAGCTCGACGAGTTTCGCACCGAACCGGAGGCGGAGCCCTCGGTCCGCCTGCTCCCGTACTTTGATGCCTACCTTTTGGGACACAAGGACAAAGGGCACCTGGTCGAGCGAGCGAATTACAAACGGGTCTACCGAAAGGCGGGCTGGATCTCTCAGGTGGTCCTCGTCGAGGGTCGGGTCGCCGGGGTTTGGACCCAGAAACGGGGTCGGAAGCGGTTGACGGTTAGGGTGGAGCCGTTCGAGCCCCTCGACGGGACGGTCCGGCAGGCCGTGAAGGCGGAGGCGACGGACTTGGGACGTTTCCTCGGACGGGAAACCGAGATCGTCTTTGCCTGATTCGGCACTACTCCGGCGCCCTTCGTGCTTTGAGCTCCCGAATCTCCCGTTGCATCTCGATCAAGACCGAGAGGAGCGCGGTCTCGATGGGATCCAAGTGCGCGCAGAAGCTGGCGGCCGAGGCGTGCTG
>JBHHWA010000255.1:0-2072 GCA_046756285.1 Thermoplasmata archaeon | reverse complement strand
TCAAACATGGTGTTGAAGGCGTCGACGAAGAAGGCAAACTCGTCGTCGGAGACCTCTCGGAAGGCCGGCAGGACGTTGATCGGCGAGGTGTCCGTCTGGATGAACGGTGCACCCGCCTCGTCCAGCTCGCGCAGCGCCTTGTTGTAGATCTTCGCGAGGTCCATGATGAGGTCGGTCTGCTGCTCGTAGGGTCCCCCGTTGAGGATCATCGTCGCGATGATCGAAGAGTCGCCGATGTTGAACTTGATCGGCTTGTCCGTCAGCTCCTTGGAGATCTTGTACTCCAAGGCGAGGCGCATGGGTCCGGCACTGAGCTTCTGGGTGGCCACGGGCGAACCGTAGGCGCTGGCCATCTCCTGGATGACCTCCAAGGGATGACCAGCAAAGATGCTGGTGATCTCCTCGGATCGGCCGGTGATCCCGTTTACGCGATCCAGCGTATACTGGAACCATCCGGTCCCGCCACGGAACTCGTCGTAGGCCATCTTCCCGTCGGCGACGATGTCGACGCCGGCGAGCTCTTGGTCCTTGAGGACCGCGGTCACGGCGTCGCGATAGGCCTGCTCGTAGGTCTGGTCCTTGAACACGTCCAGCATGTCGCGTCCGTTGAGTTCGTATTGGGTGAACCACTTGGGCTTGGGATAGGCGCCCACGTGGGTTGTCGCAATGGGCTTGTCGATATTCCTTACAACCATTTCTGGCTCTCCCCCGGATTCGCGGGACGGGATAGTGCCTACTTAAACCTTCGCCGGGACCATAAGTAACGGGGATAGCACGGGGCGCGCCCCGCTTGCCTCGGCCCGTCTTCGCAGCCGTTCAAACAGCTCCGGTAATTCTTGCCGCTCTCCTTGCTCGATGCCGTGCGCTTGCCTCCATCATTACCTATTTCGCGCCGGCCCATTTGGACCGCCCACGCGTATGGCTTCTGACGAAGGAAGCGGAGGTGACCGCGGGGTCGAGGACGTCCTCCGAGAGACTCGGTTTACCCCGTTTCATCGGAGAATCTTCCTCATAACCGGCTTCGCCTGGACCTTCGTCGCGTTCGAGATCATCCTGATCAGCCTCGTTCTCCCAGCGATTGGCGCAGAATTCGGCATCTTTGACCTGGCCACCTTTACCGCCACAGACCCCCTCCAGTATGGCGCCATCGTAGCGGCCACGCTCCTTGGTTCATTCCTGGGAAGCGTATCCTTGGGACGACTTTCCGACCGACAGGGCCGTCGGACCCTGTTCCAGGTCAGCGTTGTCATTTACGCGCTCTTCACAGCCCTGACGGCCCTCTCGTTCAATCCGGCGAGCCTCTTCGTCCTCCGACTCCTCGCCGGGATCGGTCTGGGCGGGATCCTGGTCATCGACCCCCCGGTGCTGTCTGAATTTCTCCCGCCCCAGGACCGCGGGCGATACATGGTGCTTCTCGACTTCTTCTGGCCCGTGGGGTTCCTCCTGGCCATCGGCTTCTGGTACTTCTTTATCATCCAGCTCGACAGCGCCTGGCGCCTCCTCTTCGTCGCCGCGGCCTTCCCCGCCTTCATCGCCTTCGTCTTTCGACGCTCGGTGCCAGAGAGCCCCTACTACCTCGCGCGCCAGGGCCGGCTGGAGGAGGCCGCGGACGTGTTGCGGCAGATTCCGGGCGCGGACGTGGACGCCAGCGATCTTCGCAAGGAGCCCGCCGTGCCCCGTCCTCCCGTGAGTGCATTGTTCCGGGGGTCGCTGTTTCGCCGCACGGCGGTGACCATTGGCGTGTGGATCGCCCTCAACTTCAGCTACTACGGCCTGTTCCTGTGGCTCCCCCCCGTGTTGGCCCAGACCGGCATCGTCGACTTCAGCGATCCGAACGTTCTGGCCTACTTCCTCATCGTGTCCGCTCTCGCGCAGTTCCCCGGCTACTTTGCCTCCATGATCCTCGTCGACCGCTGGGGGCGCAAGCGGACCCTCGCGCTCTTCCTTACCTTGGGCGGCATCAGCGGGTACATCTTTGCCACGGCCCAGGACTTCTGGACCCTCATCCTGGGCCTCGTCTTCGTGAGCTTCTTCAACCTGGGCGCCTGGGGAGCCGTCTACCCCTACACCAC
>JBHHWA010000254.1:0-2079 GCA_046756285.1 Thermoplasmata archaeon | reverse complement strand
GCTCTGTATCGGAGATGGCACCGCCCTGCTTCTTGGTGACCTGGATGTTGTCGTCATCGACGTCCCAGCGGTCGCCCACTTGCTCCGCCACGGCCTTGACGGCCTTCACGGCGACATCCGCCAGCTGCTCCCGGTGGGCCGATGCGCTCTTGCTGATCATGGAGGTCTGCGCGATCTCCGTCAGACGCTTCGTGTCCTTGTAGCTCACGTCCTGGGCGGTCCCGCGGAGCGTTTCGGTCGCCTTGTCGGCGGCGATGCGGTATCCCTGGGCGATGACCGTGGGGTGGACGTCTTGCTCGATGAGCTCCTCTGCCCGCTTCAGCAACTCTCCCGCCAGGATCACGGCCGTGGTGGTGCCGTCCCCAGACTCCTCGTCCTGGGTCTTGGCCACCTCGACCAGCATCTTGGCGGCGGGGTGTTCGATGTCGATCTCCTTGAGAATCGTGACCCCATCGTTGGTGATCACGACATCCCCGAGGCTGTCGACCAACATCTTGTCCATCCCTCGGGGTCCGAGGGTGGAACGAACCGCATCGGCGACTGCCTTGGCCGCGGAGATGTTGTTAACCTGGGCACCCTTGCCGCGCTCGCGGCTGGTGCCTTCCTTGAGAACCAGTATTGGTGTTCCTCCCGAAATCATGCTCCTACCTCGAAATGGTGCTTCGGTTCCCATCTATGTTAGACTTTCTATATAAGACTACCGAACCCCTGCTCCTCGACGCCGCCACAGATGACGCGTCCAGCTCATTACGCAACACCCTCCGTCCGGGTCAGACCTCAAGACTCTGGCCGTGCCGGCGAAACGCCTCGCAAGGGGGCACGAAAGGCATTCTGCCCTCCTTCGTGAAGGTGAGGGGCTCGGGCACGTTCGACTACGTCCAAGTCTCCCAGGACTGGGAGAAAGGGCCTCGAAGCCGCACGCAGCGACCTAGGGCTCAACGGCGACTCGAAACCCGCGTAGGCGAGGAGTCCCTCGGAGTAGTCCCAGACCCCTGAGGCCTTGCCATCCATCAGGATGACATTCGTCGAGTTCCCACCCCGGTCGATGACGCGGTCCCGCCAGCGCTCGGCGAGGTATCGAGAACGATCGACGTGGGCCGTCAGGTAGGGATCCCAGTGCGGCAGCAAGGTGACGGAGGCGTCAGGCCCTCGCCTCTCGGACTGCGCGAGCGAGGACTCGGACGCGTACAGGACGTCCTCCCGTCCTTCGAGGCGGACCTCCCGAGGCGCGACGCTGCGAAGGGCCGATCGGGCCACCTTCAGGGTCACGCCAGCCCACCATGCGAGATCCTTCACGCTCGCCGGTCCGTGGGCTTCTAAATAAGGGGGCAGAAGTCGCGAGAGGCCCTCCGTTTCATTCGGGATTCGGAGCGGCGCCCCAAGCCACTCGTCGGCGCGGCCGTATTCGAACGCCTGACTCCGGGCCCCTCCCCGGACACCCACGCGCAGGATGCGGCCCTCGTGGGTCAGCCCGCGAAGGAAGAAGACGAACGCCCCCTTCGGGAGGTCCCTCTCAATCCGTTCCGATCCTAGGGCCCGGCGAAGCTCGGTGCCTGTGAGGTGCTTCCCCGTGAGCATGTCTTCGATGGATTCCACGAGAGCGTCGTACGTCTCCTCCTTCATGCCTGCACGCATTAGGGCCGGTCGAAACTGACCTGGCTTCGCGAGGGCCAGCCCGTTCGACGCCAGGCGCGTTGGAAGGAGGTAAACGGCCCCGCGCATCGCAGGGACCCGAACCACCGAGCGGTCGTCCTCCAGGGCATGATCCAATGTGGGCAGGGCGAAGGCCGAGACCCGCACCGCCAACGACAGAGATCCGCTGGGAATGGCCCCCGACACCCCTACCGTCTGCTCGAGGGCCTCCTCGATGGAAGCAGTGGGTTCGAGGAGGCACTGGGCCCTGAGGGCCCCCCTTCGAGCCGCATCGGGGGTGAGAACCTCGGGGGCAGGTGGGGCCACACGATGGGCAGCGGGACGCGGCTTAAGAACGTCGGCGGGAGGGAAGAGCGAAGCAAGGTTCTTAGAACGGGGGCCCTTGGATGGGGCGTGATGGACCTCCTCGTCAGGGCGGCAGAGGCC
>JBHHWA010000253.1:0-2079 GCA_046756285.1 Thermoplasmata archaeon | reverse complement strand
ACGATCTCGGGCACGGTCCCTTCTCCCACACCCTCGAGCGCATCCTATCCGAGGCGACCGGCCTGGATCACATGGAGGTCACGAAGCGCATCATTCGCGGGGAACAGGACAGCGTCCCGGATGCGGAGCGGAGCGCCTTCGAAGCACCCTCGACCGTGGCGGACATCCTGGAGACGTGGGGCGTTCCCCGGGCGGAGGTGGCAGACCTCATCACGGGGCGTAATCCCATCACGGGTCTCTTCGCCTTCGAGGGGGAGGAATCGACACCGGCGAAACCGTACCTCTACCAGATCATCCACGGCGCCCTCGACGCCGACCAGATCGACTTCCTCCTTCGCGACGCTTTTTACACGGGGGTCGCCCACGGAATCATCGACTTGACGCGGCTGCTTAGCACCTTCCGCCTCGCGGAGGGGAACCTGGCCGTCGACCGCAAGGGCCTGAGCGCGGTGGAGGGGACCCTCGTGGCCCGTGGGCTGATGTACACCTCCGTCTACTTCCACAAGACGGTCCGCATCGCGGAGACCATGCTGGCTCGGGCCGTGGAGATGGCTGCGTCGCCCGAGGATGTCTTTCAGATGACCGACGCGGAACTCATGGCGTGGCTCCTCGGCCAGGAGGGGCATCCCCGGGAGACGGCCCTGCGGCTGAAGTACCGGAGGCTCTACAAGCGGGTCCTCACTCGGGAGGCGGGCGACCTGAGTCCCGACGAGAGGGCGCGCCTGGTCGAGCTCTCCGTCCCCGAGAAGCGCAAGCAGGCGGAGGACGCCGTCTGCCAGCGCCTCGGCCTCTCGCCCGGGAAGGTCATCATCGATATCCCCGCCCCCGAAATCCTCCTAACGGAACCACGTATCTCGCTGGTGGACCTCGGGGTCCTCGAGGATGGAAGGGTGCGGCCCTTTCGGAAGGTCAGCCCCTTGGCACGGGCCCTCCGGGTCCGGGAAGCGGTGGATTGGGCGGTCATGGTGGCCGCCGACCCGGCGCATGCCCCAGAGGTTGGGAAAATCGCCCCGAAGGTTCTCTTCGCGTGAGGGCCCGCGGTGGATCCGCCTCTCCAGCACTCCCCCGGTCCCGTCCGCCAGGGTAATATGGCCCAGGGACCATGAGCGACCCGGTAGGCTTGGAATTCGCGAACGTGGAGCCGGTTGCCGACCGCCCGGTCCTGCGAGCGGGAGACGACCTCATTGTCGCCGACCTCCATATCGGGAGGGAAGAAGAGCTTCGCCGCGAAGGGTTTACCCTCCCGAGCCAGACGAAGAAAATGGGTGAAGATATCGCCTCCCTCATGGAGGAACTTCGGCCCAAGCGGCTCGTCATCCTAGGGGACCTGAAACACGAAATCCCCCGCTTCACGGGCCTCGAGAGACGGGACGTGCCACGTTTCTTTGACCTGCTCGAAGGGGCCGTCCCGGAGGTACACCTCGTCCCAGGCAACCACGACGGAAACATCGCCTACCTCCTGCCCCGATGGGTGACCCTCCATGGGCCTTCGGGGTATCGACAGGGCGACGTGGCGTACGTCCACGGCCACGCCTGGCCCTCGCCCGAGGTCATGGAAGCCCCCACGCTGCTGATGGGCCACAACCACCCGACCCTCCTCTTCCTCGACCGCCTGGGCCCCCATACCTACGAACGGTGCTGGGTTCGGGCGCCTTTCGTGGCCGACCACCCCCGCTATGCGCAGCGGCCTGAGAACCTGGTCCTGGTCCCAGCCTTCAACGAATTTTCAGGGGGGACCCCCATGAACGAGCGGGGTCGTCGCTACCTCGGTCCGATCCTGAAGTCCGGGATGGTAGGGATGGAGCGGGCCCAGGTGTACCTGCTTAACGGCGCCTCCCTCGGGCGACTCGGAGACATGATGGTCGAAAGACGGGTGAGAAAGGAATCGGACACCCTGAAGTCCCCCCCGAGAGGGCCGCGTTGAAGGGGCCACCTTGGAGCCTTGAAAAGGGATGGGCCCGGTCGGGATCGAACCGACGACCTCCACCTATCCCATTGAGGATTGTAAGGGTGGCGTCATTGGTGGGCCTCGGCGAGGCAAACCACTAGACCACGGGCCCGTGGCGGTGCGAACTATGG
>JBHHWA010000252.1:0-2082 GCA_046756285.1 Thermoplasmata archaeon | reverse complement strand
CCCTTCAGGTAGTGGGAGCGCAGGTAGTACATCTTCCCCCGGGGGGTAATCGACTCCCAGCCCATCTCCTGGTACGGTGGACATACGGGGGCGCAGTAACCGCACTGGAGACACGCGAAGAAGTCGTCCTCCCAATCGGTGATCCGGGGCGTCCTATGCCTCCCTGGGGTCCGGAAACGGGCCTCCAAAAGGTGGCTTAGTAATCAACCTTGTGGACTTACGGAAGTGGCCAAAGGAGCTTCGACGCGATGCGTATCCAATCGGCCTACATGCCCCAGCCAAGCATCTTCTTGGCCGTCTCCGACATCTTCTCCGGGTTCCAGGGGGGCTCCCAGACCACCTCGACCTCGGCCTCGTTGAGGTCCTCGAGCTTCAGGAGCTTGCGTTGCACATCTTCAGAAATCGTGGTGTGCATCGGACACCCCGGAGCGGTTAGCGTCATGGTCACCTTGGCCTTGTCGCCGGCGACGTCTACGTTGTAGATGAGGCCCAGATCCACGAGGTTGATGGGAATCTCGGGATCGTAGCACTTCTTCAAGACGTCCATGACTTCCTGCTCGGATGGCATAACGCCGTGATGATGGACCGCGAGGCCCTTTAACCTTTCCCCACCCGTGCCAACAACGTCACTGATCCTCCTCGCCTTCCCAGGTGGGGAGAAGCCGACGTCCAAGCTCCTTCAACGCGCCTTCCTCATCCGGGCTTGAGCTGTGCAGATAGATCTCCTGGAACCCGAGCCGGCCGTATTCTTCCAGGGGTCCGATCAGGTCCTCGATGTCCGTGACGACCTCCCAGGTCTTCAGCAGCTCCTCCGCCTCGACCTCCACGGCCATCCCCTCCAGCTCGCGCGGGTCGTAGACCTGCGTGTCAAAGATGCGGGGCACCTCGGTGGCCCCCCAACGACGAATGGCGTCGAGGGCCCGATCGTAGTCCAAATCGAAGGAGAACTTGAACTCGAGGAGCCGGCGGAGCGACGAAGGGACGCGACCTTCCGCCTCCGCCCCCCGCTCCAGGGCGGGAAAGAGGACCTCTCCGTAACGGCTCCGGTCCATCGGGACGGTGAGGAGACCGTCGGCGAGGCGCCCGGCCAGTTCCGCAGCCTTCGGCCCGGAGGCGGCGACGTTGATGGGAATCGGCGTGCCCGGTCGGACGTACAAGTTCGCCCCTCGCAGGCGATAGTGCCGTCCCTCGAAATCGACGAAATCTTCGGACCAGAGGAGGCGCATGATCTGAATGGCCTCCTCCATCCGCTCGATCCGGTCCCGGAACGGGGGCCATTCGAAGCCCAGCGGAATCTCGTTCATGGCCTCGCCCGTCCCCACCCCGATGGCCACCCGCCCCGGGTGAAGGTGACCCAGGGTCGCGAAGTCCTGGGCGAGGATGGCCGGATGGTATCGGTAGATCGGGGCGGTGACCCCCGTGCCAATAGTCATAGACCTGGTCCGTTCCAGGGCGGAGGCCAGCCACACGAGGGTGGAGCCGGAACTCGCATCCGTGTGAAACCAGGGGTGGAAATGGTCGCTCGAGATCGCCCGACGGAATCCCGCGTTCTCGGCGAGGTCGAGGAGGTGGAGGAGCTCCCCAGGCCCGTGTTGCTCCTGCGCGGCCCAGTAGCCGAGTTCGGCGGTCACGCGTGCTCCTCCAAGACGACCTCCACCAACGGACTGTTCGCCACCCAAGCCTCCAGGTTCCTCCAGACTCCTAGGTTTTCCAGGATCTGGGAGAGGATTTCCCGCCTCTGCGGAGGGTCGACGATCGGGGCGGCGCGGGCATGCAGGTCGGCCCGGGCGCTTCCCTTGAGGTGAAAGGTGAATTCCGGGGTGTGGAGCAGATTCGCGTACCAGCCTCGGCGGCCCGGCGTGCCAGTAATGAACAGGCGGCTGTCGACCCGATGAAACCAGATCTCAATCCGATGGGGCACGCCGGTTCGCCGCCCGATCGTCGTAATGTCGACGGTCCGATCCCGCTCCAGGGCTCGTTTCACATCCGCGTTCACGGTTCAGCCTCCGCGGGGGCCCTGGGAGGACGGGCCCGCCTACTCCTCCACCAGGGTGCTGACGATGGGCGTCTCCTCCTGGGGGT
>JBHHWA010000251.1:0-2096 GCA_046756285.1 Thermoplasmata archaeon | reverse complement strand
GAGCGGCGGAGGAGGTGATCCATCAGGAGACGGTAGGGGACCCCATTCCTCACCTGAGCGTCCCCCGCGCCCGCTCGGACCGGTAAGTAGCCGATCTGGCCGAGAAAGAGGAGGGCCACCTCCTTCGGATCTTCCACGGAGTTCAGCGGGACATTACTCACGACGTGGATTTGAAAGGCCATGGACCTGCCCAGGTGGGAATTCTCCCCTTAGATATTCCTTTTTAGATTGCATTCTCTCGGGCGCCATGGGCGACCCGCATGAGGAGGGCGCCGACGATGGGTATCGAGACGGTCACCCAGGGAACCGACCCCGAGAACGCCTGGCTCGCGAAGAGGAGGCCTAGAAGGAACGCCCAGAGACCGAAGGCCCAGACCCACCCCCACGGCCCCCAGTCTCGTCCGAAGTCCTCCGGCTCGAGCACCCTCCTCCCCGCACGCTTCACGGAGGGGGGGTACTTAGCTCCTGCCCCCGTAAACCGAACGTGCCCTAGGAGCCCTTCAGCTTCTTGAGCTTCCGGCCGTAGAACTCCGCGACGCGTTCCTCGAGGTCGAAGTCGTACACGTCGGCCAGATGGCGCATGAGCGCGGCGACCTCCGTGATCTCGATGACGGCCCGGTCGGGTCGGTCGTGCTCGATGGTCCGCGCCAGATCGCCCAGCTCTGCGACGATGTGGACGAATGCCGCCCGCACGTCTTCTCCGTACTTGATCCTGTAGTACTCCAAGGCCGGATCGCTCATCTCCTCACCGAGTCCGCCCACCGCCTCCGGTCTAATAAGGCCTGCCGTCCCCCGAGCAGCTTCGCCAATGGGACCGTGCCTGGATGTTCCAGGGATGCGATGCGAGGGCCAGGATTCGAACCTGGGAACCCCTATGGGAACAGATCTTGAGTCTGTCGCCGTTGACCAGACTTGGCTACCCTCGCACCTCGCAAGAGAGCCTGGAATCGATAAAAAGGTAGCCGGGCCCAAAGGGGTAGAAGAGCTCAAGCCGCCAAGAAGCGGTCCACGATTTCCTCGAGCGTCGGCCTTCCCGTCTCTTGAAGTTCGTAACGAACCCGAACCAGAGGTCGGTCCACCTGGATGAGACGTCCCAGGTCCACCGGTGTTCCGCTCAGGACGAGGTCGCACTCGCAGGCGTTAATCGTTGCCTCCAGTTCGCGGAGCTGCTCCTCCCCGTACCCCATGGCCGGGAGGACCTCCTCCAGATGGGGGTACGCCGCGAAGACCTCCTTGATGCTGCCGACGGCGTGGGGACGGGGATCAACCACGGCCGCGGCCCCGTATTGCTGGGCGGCCAGCCAGGCGGCCCCATACGGCATGTTTCCGTGGGTCAGCGTGGGCCCGTCGTCCACGACCAGGACGCGCTTCCCCTTGACCCGATCCGGATCCGAAACGGAGATCGGGGAGGCCGCCTCGATCACCTCCGCTCCCGGATTGGCCTCGTCGACGTTCGCTCGCACGAAGGTCACGTCCTCCGGGCGGGCCGTCTGGACCTTGTTGATGATGACCACGTCCGCCCTCCGGAGGTTGGCCTCCCCGGGGTACGAGGAGATCTCCTGGCCGGCCCGGTGGGGGTCCGCTAGGACGATGTGGAGGTCCGGGCGGTAGAACGGCAGGTCGTTGTTGCCTCCGTCCCACAGGATGACGTCGCCCTCCTTCTGGGCGCGCTCGAGAATGGCCCCGTAGTCCACCCCCGCGTAGACGACGATGCCCCTCTCCAGGTGCGGCTCGTACTCCTCCCGCTCCTCCAGGGTGGTCTCGTACCGATCGAGGTCCTCGAAGGTGGCGAGGCGTTGGACGGCCTGCATCTCCAGGTTGCCATAGGGCATGGGGTGCCGGACCACCACGACCTTGCGACCGCGGTCGAGGAGAATGGAGGCCACGCGCCGGGAGGTCTGGCTCTTCCCGGCTCCCGTCCGCACGGCACAGACTGCGATCACGGGGACGGCCGCCCGCAACATGGTCCGATCGGGACCCATCAGCAGGAAGTCCGCCCCACCTCCGTGGACGATGGCCGAGCGATGGCCCACGTACTCGTACGAGACGTCGCTGTAGGCAAACACCACAAGGTCGACGTCGTTCTCCCGGATGAG
>JBHHWA010000250.1:0-2115 GCA_046756285.1 Thermoplasmata archaeon | reverse complement strand
GAGGAGCTTCTGAGCCCCCTCGAAGTCGTCGACCGTAAAGGCAATCTCCGTCTTCCCGTCGCGGGAGCCCAGGATGTACAGCGAACTGACGTGAACGTTGGCGCGGGACAGGCGTCGCGCCACCTTGGCCAGCTCGCCTGGGCGGTCGATGAGTTTGGACACGAGGATCTCGTTCTCCTCGTACCCCAGGCCCGCCATGTCGAGGGCCTTACGCGTCGTATTCACGTCATTCGTCACGATACGATAGAAGGGCTGCGCGCTCTCGGCCTCGCTCGCAATGGCCCTGATGTTCACGGCCTTGGTGGCCAAGGCTTCTGTCACACGAGCCAGCTCTCCCCCGCCCTTACCCACGAAGACTTTGAACTCAATCACCCGGGTTCCCCCGCGCCGAAGTATCGCCGGGAGCAGATTAAACCTTTTCGCGGCGCGACTACGGGACGAGGCGATTCCGGTCCCGAGGAAAGAGGATGGCCTCCCGCACGTTGCCGAGGCCCGTGATCTTCCACAGGAAACGATCCAACCCGAAGCCCCACCCGCCGTGCGGGGGCATCCCATAGCGGAAGGCCTTGAGGTAGAACTCGAAGTCGCTGGGATCCAATCCCTGGCGCTGGATCCGGGCGAGGATACGGTCGACGCGATGTTCGCGCTGGCCCCCGGAGGCCATCTCGTCCCCCCCATACTCCAGGTCGAAGGAGTGGGAGAACTCGGGATCGTCGTCTTTCACCATGATGTAAAAAGGCTTGATGGCCGCCGGATAGTCCACGACGAAGAAGAGGTCCTGGCCGTCGCGGGCCATGGCGGTCCCCAAGGCCTTCTCCGCTTCCGTATCCAAGTCCTCCCCGTCCGGGATCTCGACCCCCTCGCCGGCGAGGATCTCCCGTGCGGCCTCGTACGTCACCCGAGGCACCGGGGGTTTAGGAACGGCAGGATCCACCTTGAGGAGCTCCAGATCCTCCGAGGCATGGGCGTGGACGTAGGTCAGCGCGTGCGCCACGGCCCCCTCGAGGACCTGAAGGACCTCCTCCTGGGATCGGATGTATGCCATCTCCGCATCGAAGGAGAGGAATTCTGCAATATGACGCACCGTGTCAGAGAGCTCGGCCCGAAAGGCCGGGGCCAGCTCGTAGACCCGGTCGAGGCCCGTCGCCATCAAGATCTGTTTGTATAGCTGCGGGCTCTGGGCGAGGTAGGCGGGGCTTCCAAAGTAGTCGACCCGGAAGAGTGTGGCCCCCCCTTCGGCTCCGGCGCTGATGACCTTGGGGGTGTGGGTTTCCACGAATCCTTGGGAGGCCATGTACTCGCGGAGGGCCGTGCCGAGGTGAGATTTGAGGCGGAAGACGGCCCGCACCTCCTCCTTCCGGAGGTCGAGGAATCGATTGTCGAAACGGGTGTCCATCTCGGCGCCCACTTTGTCCACGACCCCCAAGGGCAGGGGTTTGGCGGCCTCGCTGAGGATCTCGAAGGCCGAAGGGAGGATCTCGAACCCGTTCCGCACCTCCGCATTGGGCTGGACCATCCCGCGGACGGCGACGACGCTCTCCCGGCTGACCGCCGTTAGGGCGCGCAGTTCCTCCGGTTGGTCCGACTTTACGGTCACTTGGAGGGTCCCCTCCGCCTGCCGGAGGATGAGGAAGGCGATGCCCCCCAGGTCCCGGACGTCCTCGAGCCAGCCGGCCACCGCCACCTCCTTCCCGTGATGGGCATCCCCGATCTCTTGGAGACGCCGGAAGGGAGGCCAGTCCTCTAACATGGAACCGGAGCTTCCAACCCGGAGGGCTATAAAAGCGATGCGTCAGCGCTGGAGGGGACCGAGCAGGCTGTCCGTCTGGGCGTCGGAGTCCACCTCCATGTCCGAGCTCTTGTAGGGCACGAACTCCACGTGGGGGTAGGCCACGGCGACCCGGGAATCCGAGGCGAAGCTTTCGAGGATCCGCTTCACGATCTCCGTTTTGTAGTATCGGCGGCGGTAGGAGGGGCAGAAGTAGACGAGGTGCATGTCGACGGAGGAATCACCCAGCGTCCACGTCACCGTCGGCTCCTCCACCATGTACGTGGCCAGGTCGGCAAATTCGTACTTGCCCCGCACGACCCCGCGGTTGTTGCGCATGAGGTCGC
>JBHHWA010000249.1:0-2122 GCA_046756285.1 Thermoplasmata archaeon | reverse complement strand
CCTTGGCCGCGTCGGCGACCCGCTCGGCCGCCCGCATGGCCGCGTAGGGGGAGGACTCGTCCTTGTCCGCCTTCACCACCATCCCTCCCGTGGCCTTGGCGATGGTCTCCGCGCCCGTGAGGTCGGTGAGCGTGATGATGATGTTGTTGTAGGACGCGTAGATGTGGGCCACGCCCCACTTGACTCCGCTAGTCGCCACGCGACTCCCCTCCTTCCTGGACGAGGCGACGGGCCTCGACGACCTCCCACGACGGCCGGGCGGGATGCGCCTCGTTGGCGAGATCCGAGTGGGGGTTGTACCGGATCGCGTCCTCCTCGTCCCGACGAACCAGGTATCCCGGGATGGTCACCGTGCGATTCCCGATGGCCACGTGCCCGTGGACGATGAACTGGCGGGCCTGCTTCGCCGTGTGGGCCAATCCCTTCAGGTACACCAACGTCTGCAGCCGGCGTTCCAGGATGCTGCGGGTTTGGAGGGTCAGCACGTCGTCCAGGTGGGCGCCGGATGCGGCGAGGATGCCCAGGCGGGCCAGGCGTTGGAGCAGCTCCTCCACCTCCTTCTCGGCCTGGGGGTCCCCGAACCGGACCTGGGCCTGCAGGACCCGGGCCCGCTGGCGCCAGTGGCGCAGGAGGCTTTCGGTCTTCCACACCTCGCGCTTGTTCCGGAGTCCGAACTGCCCGAGGAGTTCGTTCTCGGCCTGAATCCGATCCGCCTGGAAGGGCCGCGAAGGCCGCGACCAGCGGGCACGGGGAAACTTGGGATCGCCCACGAGACCCTACCTCTAAGCCTGCCCGCCCTTGCCAGCCTTCCGGGTCACGCCCACCTGCAGTCCCTTCCGCCCGTTGTTCTTCGTACGCTGCCCGCGTACCTTCTTCGCGCCCGTCTCGTGGCGAATGCCCCGGTAGCTGCGAATCATCTTCAGGCGGTTGATGTCGTCCGTCCGTCGCAGGTCGACTTCGGCTCCGACCAGCTGCCCGTCTTCGCCTGTCCAGTAATCGGCGCGACGGTTTAGGGTCCACGGCGGGAGCCTCTCCTCCAGCTCCTCCAGGAGGGCCGCGAGTTCATCGACCTGGTCGTCGGAGAGGTTACCAATCTTCTCCGTGCGCGGCACGCCGAGCAGATCGGAGAGGATCTCCGCCATCCGGACCCCGATTCCCTTCACCCCCACCAGGGCGAGGGCGACGGGTCGGTTTCCGTCGAGGTCCGTCGCGGCGAGCCGGACGATGTATTTGAAGTCCTCCGGGACCTCCTCTTCTGCCATAGGGACGGGCGTTACGAAGCTGGCGACGCTATATAAGCATACACGGCGGCCAGTCATCCGGGAATCCTTAAAGTCCGAGGGGGCCATCGCGCGGTCGTGTGGGGTTACCTAACCATCGTGCGACCGACCAACCTCCTCATGTCGTTCGTGGGCTGCCTTCTCGGGAGCGCGGTCGCGCTGGGCTCCGTGGGGACGCTCGTTGGGGACCCCGTGATCGCACTCCAAGCCGCACTCATCGCGGTCCTGTTCACCGCCGCCGGCAACACGTTGAACGACTACTACGACCGGGAGACCGATCGAGTCAACCACCCTCATCGGCCCATCCCGAGCGGGCAGGTCACCCCCCGGGGGGCCCTGGCTGCCGCCATCCTCCTGTTCGCCCCCACGGTCCCTTGGAGCCTCCTCCTCGGCCCTCAACTCTTGGTGATCGTTCTCGTCAACCTGACCCTCATGGGGTCGTACGAGTGGGTTTTCAAACGGGCGGGCCTGCGGGGCAACCTCCTCATCGCCTGGTTGGTGGCCTCTCTCTTCCTCTTCGGGGGCCTCGCGGTGTACCGAGACCTGCTGGCCCTCGTGCCGGTCCTCGTCCTGGCCCTCCTTGCCTTCTTGGCGACCCTCGCCCGGGAGATCGTCAAGGACATCGAGGACGTGGCGGGGGACACGGATCGCACGACCCTGCCGATGCACATCGGGATTCCGGGCGCATCCCGGGTGGCCGCGGCCTCCTTTGTCCTCGCGGTCGGGCTCAGCGTGCTCCCCCCAGCCTTTCAGCTCCTCGGGTTTGCCTACCTCCCGGTCGTCCTGCTGGCCGACGCAATTTTTATCTACGCCGCCCTCAATTCCGCCCGACGGCCCGGCTT
>JBHHWA010000248.1:0-2127 GCA_046756285.1 Thermoplasmata archaeon | reverse complement strand
CTGGTACCCGACGGACCCGCCGAGGATGAGGCCGATGAGGGTCATGAGGCGGCCCCAGATCGCCCGGCCGAGGTAGGCGAGGACGACCCCCACCGCCAGGTAGACGGAAGAGGTGAAGGAGAGAGCGAGGAAGGGGAGAGGTTCGAAGATTTGGAGCAAGGACCTCGAAGGAACCGGGGGCAGGGTCCCCATTATAGTTTTGGGTGCCGGTCCACCGACCTCAGGATTCGAGCACCTCGTCCGTCCGGGCGGCGAGTTTCTCCAGCTTCGCGTGGGTCGCGCCTCCCCCCAGGAGGTGGTCTCGGACGTTCAGGTCGTCGTAACGCATCACGTCGATGACGGTGGGGATCCGGATGGCGTCCCCCAACACGGCAACAACGCGGGCAGGAATCGTGGAGACGATGTTTTCCCACATGGACCGGTCGGGCACGCCGGCCAGGGAGGAGGTCACGTCGCTGGGTTCCTTGAGGGACATGACAAGGCGGTTCGCCAGCTGGCTACGCACCTCGTCGTCGATCTTCGAAGGGCGCTGGTCCACCAACGCGAGGATCAGGTTGAACTTCCGGGTCTCGCGGGCCAGCTTGCTGAAGATCGTGTAGCTGGCGATGTTCGGGTCCAGGAACTTGTGGGCCTCCTCCAGGAACACGGTGAGGCGAGGGAACTCCTCGTTCCTCTCCGTGTAGATGTCGAAGAAGCGGCGGGCAAGGACGTTCGCGACGAACAGATAGACCATCTCGTCGGTCCCGAAGTCGCCGAAGTCGAGGACGAGGGATTTCCCCTGGCGCACGAGTGCGACCATGGTGGAGAAGGCGTCCTTCGCCGTAGGACGGAGGAAGGGGAGCCGCTCCAGACGGCGCACCCGCCGCTTCAAGGCGTTGAGGACCGTGGGGTGGACCCGGCTCTCGTCGAACTCCTCGGGCTCCGCCTCTTGGATCGCGGCCATCAGGTTGGTACGCCGCCGCTTCGCGATCTCGTAGATCGCGTCGATCATGTTTTGGTTCAAGTCCTGCAGGGCCACAATGAGATCCTGCGGGCGAATCTCCTCGGCGTTGATGAGGAAGGGGCGTGCCTCCTTGTTCTTCGGGTCCAGGGAGAGGACCTCCACCCGCTCGGGGAAGTAGAACTTCAAGCCCTCCGTCTTGTCGGTTCGGGAGTAGACCCCGTACTCCCCGTGCATGTCGAAAACGAGAACGGAGGCCACGTTCCCCCCGAGGATGCCCAGGCAGACGAGCTTGTTGAGGATGGACTTGCCCATCCCCGTCCGCCCGAAGATGGCGAAGGGCTTCTCGCTGAGCCTGTCAAAGTCCAGGTGCACGTAGAACTGGGTAACGCCCCGGATCGTGCCCAGGGGGGCCGACCGGGGGGTCTTCTCGTAGATGAGTTCCACGTCCGTCTCCCGGGCGTGCCTGGCCTCGGAGAAGTAGGGCGGGATGGTCTGGGGCTCGGACAGCCGGCCCGTCTCCTTCTCGATGAGTTGGATGGGTTTGAGGACAGCCTTGGCGTAGAAGATGGGCCCCCCGTAACCCTCCTCCATCCCCGTGGGCAACACGGTGTCCCGGAGGCGGGAGCCCGCCAGCCGCTCGGCAATGTGGGAGGGTTCGTTGACCACGTCCTCCACCAGGCAATAGAAATCGTACCGACGGCCCTCGACGATGACGGGGTATCCAATGCGTAGGTCCTCCGGGTTTTCCAAGTCCAGCTTGGCCTCCAGCCCCCGCA
This sequence comes from Thermoplasmata archaeon, assembly GCA_046756285.1. GTDB lineage: Archaea > Thermoplasmatota > Thermoplasmata > RBG-16-68-12 > JAJISG01 > JAJISK01. The sequence continues at coordinate 408 of JBHHWA010000248.1, read as the reverse complement.
GCGCCGACGCGGAGACGACCTCGCCAATTTTCATTTTAGCTCCCTCGTGACCTTGTCCAGGTACTCGTGAAAGGCCCCGTGACGCGCCCCCTCCATGCTGGTCAATCCGTCCACGAGCAGGGGGAGGGGCATGCCGAGGCGGATGCCCTCCTTGACGATCGCGTCCTCGTACATTTCACGCATCTGCCGGATCGTCACGGCGAAGCGGTGGGCCTCGAACAGGGGACGCGGATAGCCCACGCAGAGCGAGGAGGCGCAGTAGGCGGCCAGCTCCGCCAACGCCTCCCCAGGCGCGTCTCTATGGGTCCCGATGTCGACCCGAAACCACTTCGGCGCCTTGGGGTGCAGCCGGGCGAAGTAGACGTCGCCGTGCAGGAGGCCCCGTTGCCGTCGTTCGAACTCCTCCGG
>JBHHWA010000247.1:0-2139 GCA_046756285.1 Thermoplasmata archaeon | reverse complement strand
AGGCTCCCGCGGCGTCAGCGCCTTCGCCGTGGATCGCGACACCCCGGGCCTCTCCATCGGGAAGGACGAGGACAAGCTCGGGGTTCGGGCCTCTTCCACCTCGCCCGTGGACCTGGAGGACTGCCGCATCCCGGCCGACCACCTGGTGGGAAAGCTCCACGAGGCGTATCCTGACGTCCTCCGGGTCTTGGATGGCGGCCGCATCGGCATCGGGGCGATGGCCGTCGGCCTGGCCCAGGGCGCCCTGGACGCGTCCCTGCGGTACGCCCAGGACCGGGAGGCCTTCGGAAGGACCATCTTCGACTTTCAGGCCGTCCAATTCATGGTGGCCGACATGGCGACCCAGCTCGAGGCGTCGCGTCTCCTCGTGTATCGGGCGGCCCATCGGAAGGAGGCGGGTCTCCCCTTCAAGAAAGAGGCGGCCATGGCGAAGCTTTACGCCTCGGAGGCGGCGATGCGCATCACCACGAAGGCCGTCCAGATCCACGGCGGCTACGGCTACCTGAAGGACTTCCCCGTGGAACGGATGTTTCGGGACGCGAAGCTGACGGAGATCGGGGAAGGGACCAGCGAGATCCAGCGGCTCGTCATCGCACGGGAGATTCTCCGTTCGTCCGACGTCTCGGGCTGAGGTGCCGTCCCTCCGAATAAGGAACCTTCCCTACACAACCTCTTTATGTGGCTGGGGAGGTCAAGGCGGGGGGCCGAGGCCCCTTCGGAGGAAGAGAGATGAAAAATTGGGAGGAACTATCGGATGGATTTCTCGCCGCGCTCCAGGCCCAAGACGAGAACAAGGCCGTGGAATACCTGACCGACGACGTGAACTATTGGGAGGCCAACATGCAGGAACCGATTCACGGGGTCGAGGCGGTCAAGGACCACTTCAGGCAGAACTGGGGAAGCTTCACAGAGACCCAGTTCAAGGTCGTCAACAGAATCGTAAGCGGCGACTGGGGCACCGACGAAGGGGAATGGACAGGGACGAACACGGGCCCGATTGAGACCCCGGACCAGACGATCCCGGCGACGGGGAAGCAAGCCAGGCTCGCGTGGGTGGCCGTCGGCAAGAGGTCCGGAGACAAGTTGTCGGAACTTCGGGTGTACTACGACAACGTTAGCGTCTTTGCCCAACTCGGGATCATGCCGGGTTCCGAGAGCGATTAGATACGCTCGCGAACCGTTGACAAGGGGGAGGCCTCGAGTCCTCCCGTGGCGCTCAACGTAGATATCCGAGCACGGCGATACGTGGAGCGTGGCCGAGGGACAGGTCCCCGAACGGAAGCCCGACGGATGGGACGGTCCGCGTGAGGGGTACCCGAAGGACCAGAAGCTCTACGCCGACCCGGAGAACTGGAAGTATCCGGTCCACACCCCGTTTCACGCGCGAGCCGCTCGGCGCTACTTCGACCAGCCGGAGAACCGCCGAAAGTACACGGGGGAAGAGCAGGCGTACATCGACTGGCGCATCGGCCAGGCGCTACGGCGCTATGGGGTGGTGGAAGGCCGTTCCTTCGAGGATCGCGTGAACCCCTTCGACAAGGACCTAGAGGAGATGACGCTCCGGGATCTCCTCGTGTTCTTCCTGGGGGAGGACCGACTGAAACGGGCCCTGGCCATCGGGGAGGTAACAGTGGACCGGTCGGACGGCGTGCTTGAAGGCCAGGTGAAGGGGTACCCCGTCCGGGTCGACATCGCGGACAAGCGTATCGCCCACGCCTGTCCCGACTGGGAGCGTCGTTCCGGAGGGGGCCTGTTCTGCAAGCACGTGGGGGCGGTATTCCTCAAGCTCTCGGAGGCAAAGGCCATCCGGATTCTTCGCCAGCTCATCCCCGATCGCGAAAAGTGGATTTTCCAGCTGAACGAGCCTCAGTAACGTTCCGCCTCGCCAGCAGCCTCGTCCAGACGACGGGTGATTTGACTCAGGGTGGCCGAGACGGGATGGCGGCAGATGGGACACCGGCCGCCCACGATGCAGGCGCTGCAGAGATATTGACCGCAGAGGTGCTGGTAGAGGCCCTCCGTTCCGTGCTTTCGACAGCGCTTCTGAGCCGCGTTCGCTGCTGCCCCGCGCACGATCGATGCCGAGCCCGGGGAAGCCGGTTCCTCGAAGCGCTGGAGGGCCAGCTCCACCATCTTCGC
>JBHHWA010000246.1:0-2157 GCA_046756285.1 Thermoplasmata archaeon | reverse complement strand
CAGCAAGTGCTCAGCTCGCATAAGACATAATACGCCAGCCTTACCCTTTCAGGAGAAGGCTGGCGATGGGCACCTTTGAGGAAACTCGAAGTCTCGAAGACCTAGCTGGCCATGAGTAGGGTGACAATAATCATGCCCGCGTAGGCCATGACGAAACTGACGATAAACGTCATCGTATACCGTAGTCTCATTTTCACTCCTCCTCACCACTATTTCGGGGTCGATCTCTACTTTTTAAGTACGGTTTTCCCTTTTCTTGTCGCAAGGACCATGCCAGGACGGGCAAATGAAGCTAATCCATTGAAATTGTTGGATACATCTGCCATAGGCGAAAACTCCGTCAAGGAAACCTGATGTAGAAGATGAAACAGTATGGGGGCCCGAGCAGGTGCGGGAGGACGAGAAACCCTGATTTTTCAGCAAGTTAAGGCGCTGTTAATCTTTGAACAGTCCTGTTAGATCCTGAACAGCAGTGCCATCTCTCGCTTGACAAGGTCCCCAAGGCGTGGATACAAAGAGGGCACCGCGAAGAAGGAGTGCGCGGTGGAAAAACGGAAGGCATCGGAAGGTCCGCAACGTGCCACATCGGAGCGCCAGGTCCGGCAGCTCGAGGCGATCTACGAGATCGGCCAATCCCTGAGCTCCATCCACGACCTCGACCGTTTGCTCAGGTTCGCCATAGAGCGCGTGGGGCCCCTGTTGGAGACAGAGGCCGCGTCGGTGATCCTGTTACACGAAGAGCGGCACGAGCTGTATTTTCAGGCCGCGTACGATAGCCGAGCAGGCGTGGAGCAGAGGCTCCCGGAGGTCCGCTTCCCTGCCGATCAGGGGATCGCCGGCTGGGTCATCCAGGAAGGGGTCCCAATAGTAGTCCCAGACGTGGAACAAGACTCCCGGTTCTATCGGGGTGTGGACGAGCAGACCGCCACAAAAACAAAATCCCTGCTCTGCGTCCCGCTCAAGACTAAGGACCGTGTCCTTGGCGTGCTCAACGCCGTCAACAAGCGTCACGGCTCCTTCTCACAAGAGGATGCCCGCTTCTTAGGGGCCTTCGCCAATCAGCTCGCCATTGCCATCGACAATGCCCGGCTGATCCAAGCCTTGCAAGCGGCCCAGGAAGGACTGCGGCAGGAGAACCTTTACCTCCGAGAGGAGATGGCGCAGGCCGTGCGGTTTGAGACCCTGGTCGGCGAAAGCCCCAGCATGCAGGGAGTCTACGCGCTCGTCGAGCGGGTCCTGGACACGACAGCGACAGTCCTGATTACGGGAGAGAGCGGCACGGGAAAGGAGCTCATCGCGCGGGTCATCCACTATAAAGGCCCACGCCCTCAGGGGCCCTTTATCGCCGTCAATTGTTCTGCCATCCCGGAGACTCTGCTCGAGGCCGAACTTTTCGGCTATGAGAAGGGGGCCTTCACCGGAGCGGCCAAGACGAAGCCGGGCCGCTTCGAGCTGGCTGCCGAGGGGACGCTCTTTTTGGACGAGGTCGGGGACATGAGCCCGGCCTTGCAGGCCAAGCTCATGCGTGTTCTGCAAGAGAAGCAGTTCGAGCGTTTAGGGGGGACGGAGACCCTTGCGACGGATGCCCGAATCATCGCGGCGACAAACCGGAGGCTCGAGTCGCTCGTCAAGGCAGGAGGGTTTCGTGAGGACCTCTTCTACCGCCTCAACGTCTACCCGATTCCCCTTCCGCCCTTACGGGATCGCAAAGAGGACATCCTCCCCTTAGCGCTGCACTTTTTCCAGAGGTCCAGCCAGGAGCTTCGAAAAGATGTCGTTAAGCTCTCGACGGAGGCCAGGGAGCTGCTCATCAACTATCATTGGCCGGGCAACGTCCGCGAGCTCGAGAATGTCGTGGAGCGGGTCATCGTTCTCTGCCGCAGCACGGTGGTGACCCCCCAGGAGCTGCCAGTCGCGCTCAGGGAGGGACCCGGGGGGGAACTCCTGAGTAGCGATTTCACGCTCCCCCCTGGTGGGCTCGCCTTGGCGGAGCTAGAGAAACAGGTTATCCTTCAGGCCCTCGAGCGGGCGAACTACAACAAGTCGAGGGCGAGCAAGCTCCTCGGCCTCAGCCGCGCGCAGCTTCGCACGCGTATGAAGAACTACGGTCTGGAGACCGGTCAGGCCTCACCCACGCCAGGCGGTTAGTGCTCCGCC
>JBHHWA010000245.1:0-2159 GCA_046756285.1 Thermoplasmata archaeon | reverse complement strand
GTCCACCGTCACCGCGTGCAAGTGCATCATGGTCGTGGGGACCTTCACGGCGATGGTTTGGATCGGCAGTTCCTTCAACACGCTCCGGACGTCGGGCCCGTGGTGGGAAGGCACGCGGAGCTCCGGCACGATGGCGTTGATGGGGCCCCTTCCGGTGTCCCAAGGGTCGGCGGCCCGGCGGACCATCACGGCGTTGACGTCCTCTACCTCGAAGTTCGATTGGAGCGGGTAGAGGGTTCGGATCAGGCCGGTCGTGTTGCAGGAAGGCACCCGCAGCTGGTCTGCGCCGAGTGCCTCTTCATAGTTCGCGTACGCGTTGAAGGAGAGGCCTGTGAGGGCGTGCTTCTCGCCGCCCTGCCAAACGGCCTTGACCCCTGCCTTCTCGTAGACGGGCTGGTACCCGCTTCCCTTGGGCGTCCCGTCCAGAACGAGGTCCGCCTCACTAAGCAGCTCCTCAAGCGTCCCCTCAGGTTTCATGCCGGCCTCCCGAAAGGCGGCAAGGTGCGACTTCGAGGCCGTGTAGAGGGGGTAGCCCCGCGTAACGGCCGTGCGGGCCTCAAAGGTCGGGCGGGTCTTCGTGACCCCCACGATCTCCATGTCATCCTGGGCGGCCACGGCGTCCGCAAGGCGCTTTCCCACCGTGCCATACCCATTGATGGCGACTTTGGCCGTCATACGCCTCACCGTGGAACAGCCTTTGGGACGTTAAAAAGCGCGGGTCAGGGTCCGCGGAGGTAGAGCTCCCGCCGAATCCGGGGGACCATGGCCATGAGGACCGCCGATTCGGTGAGCTCCCGCCGCGAGAGATGGCCGTTCGTAAGGTAGCCGATGGCCCCCTCCCGTCGACCGAGGTCGGCAATGCCCGAGAGGGTCTCGAAGGCCTCCCCGACGGTCTGGCCGGCCTCGACGGCCTCGAGGACGATGGGAGGATGCTGAAAGCCCGGCCCGGCCCCGAAGGTTAGGCGATCGGCCCGGTCCACCACGGCGCAAAACTGCACGTCGAGAGTGGTCTCTGTCTCGCCCTGCTCGACGAGTCCGGCCTCGATGCCGATCCCCAGGTCTCCCTCCCCACGGGCCCCCTGGGCCCGGGCGATGGCGCCTCGCAACGCCTCGGCTTCCTTCGGTTGGGGAGGAACCCCGGAGTCCACCTCCCGGCCCTCGACCTCCAGCCGATCGAAGAGCCTTCCCAGGACGCGTTCCACGGCCTCTATCTTCGCGGGATTGGTGGTTCCGACCCCCACGCGCAGCGGTCGGAGGAGCTTCCCCGTCGCGTCGATCTCGCCCGCACGGACGCGGGTGGAGGAGATGCGCAGCCCATCCTGTGCGGGGAGATACGGCACCGTGATTATCTCCAAGGGGGGTAGCCCCCGCGCCCTCCGGGCTTGGTTCAAGTCGTGGGCCGTCGCCTCCGTCTCGGGCGAGACCACGATGCCCTGGAGGTCTTCGATGCGATCTGCAGGCCCGAATCGCTGGTGGATCTCCTCGATGCGGTAAGGCGTCCATCCGCGCCCCTTAAGGTAGGCCTCTAGGTTCCGCTTGCGGGTGTCGAAGGAGGCGATTGGCCCTCCCTTGCGGGCCGCCATCTCGTCCGACGCGAGGCCAATCAGGACCTCCTCCGCCACCTCGAAGGCCTTCCCAAGGAGGACGCCATGCCCATCGTGCAGGGGATCGAAGGTTCCACCGAGGGCGACTTTCATCGGCCACCCTCCCCCAACGCCGCCCGTGTCCCGGGACCCGAGGGCGGCGTCCGCATCGCACCGGGACAAGGGGCCGAAAGGTTCTCAAGGGTTATGCTCAGATTAGTAAAACGTTTCGAAAATCTTAAGTACCTAGACCGGCGATAGTCGGCCATCTCCCCCACCGGAGGCACTCATGAAGAAGCTGGGCGCCATTAAAGACTTCTCCTACCGAGGCGACCTCCTGGTCAAGGCGACCTTTGCCCCGGTCCCCGCGACCAGCGTCTTCGACGCCCGGAAACGGCCCCTCGGGCGGGTCGTTCGCGTCTTCGGGCCCGTTCGGGCGCCGTACGTCACGGTGAAACCCGCGCAGGAGCCGAAGCTCAGCGTCCTCGGGACGGGGGTTTACATCGAGGATTCGAGATGAAGCGAAGAAACGTGGAACAGGTCGAGGAGCCCCTCCACTGTCCCGAGTGCGGAAGC
>JBHHWA010000244.1:0-2168 GCA_046756285.1 Thermoplasmata archaeon | reverse complement strand
GGTTTCCCCGCTCCTCCGGGAAGCTATAAGGGCGGCCGTCCGCTCTGCGGAACTCGGAGGAGTTTGGGTGTCTGACTTCCAGGAGGAGTACGTCCAGCGCCATCCCAGTTCGCAGAAGTTCTTTGAAGAGGCCTCGGCCGTGACCCCCGGGGGTGTGTCCCACGACCTTCGCTTCTTCCCGCCCTACCCCCTGTTCGTGGAGTCGGCCTCGGGGAACCGCTTGCGGGATGTGGATGGGAACGAGTACGTGGACTATTGGATGGGGCACTTTGCCCTCCTTCTCGGCCACAGCCCCCCGCCGGTCATCGAGGCGCTCAAGGACCAGCTCGAGCACGGGCTGCAGTGGGGCATCGTGAACCCGCTGGAGGTGCGGCTCGCGGAGCGGGTGCAGCGACACGTTCCTTGCGCTGAGGCGGTGCGATTCTGCAATACCGGCGCGGAGGCGACGATGTACGCTGTCCGGACCGCGCGGGGCTACACGGGCCGCACGAGAGTCCTGAAGGCCACCGGTGGGTGGCACGGCTACTCCACCGACCTCCTCGGCGCCGTACATCCCCCTTTCGAGACGCCCGAATCCCTGGGCCTGTCCGCCCCCTTCGAGGCTAGCGTCGGAACCTTCTCTTTCAACGACACGGAGGGCGCGACGAACGCCATCCGCAGGGAGAAGGACTTGGCGGCCGTGATCGTCGAGCCTGTGCTCGGGGCCGGCGGAGGCATTCCTCCCGAACCCGGCTTCCTGGAAGCCCTCCGGGAGGAGACCGAGGCCAAGGATGCCCTCCTCATTTTCGACGAGATCATCACCGGATTCCGCTTGGGGCTCGGCGGGGCCCAGGCGCACTATGGGGTGACGCCGGACATGGTGACACTAGGCAAGATCCTAGGCGGCGGCCTGGCCGTCGGCGCCATCGCGGGAAGAGAGGAGGTCATGAGGTGGACGAGCGTGACGGGTCCGGAACGGGATGGCCTCCGGGTGGCCGTGGGCGGGGGCACGTTCTCTTGCAACCCCATAACCATGCGGGCGGGATTGGCGACCCTCGAATACCTGGAGGCGCACCGGGACGGGTACGAGCGGATCGGGCGTATGGGCGAGGCACTCCGAAAACAGGCCCGCGAGGTGTTGGCGTCCCGGGGGGTCCCCGCCGTGGTTGCGGGGGTCGCGTCGATCTTCCAAATCCACTTCCTGAAGGAGGACACGGACGCGCTTCGGAGCGCAGAGGACGTCCATCGATACACGATCCCTAGCCTGGCTACAGAGGAGTTCAAGGTCCGCATGCTCAACGAGGGGGTCCACACCATGCACGGGGGAGGCTGCCTCTCCTTCGTCCACTCGGGGGCCGACATCCGAGGCTTTCTGGAAGCGCTCTCCGTGGTGGCCGGGGCGATGCGTGGGGCCGCCGCATGAGCGAACCCCTCCGAATCCTCCCCTTTGGACTCGGACCCATCGGGGCCGCCCTCACTCGCGAGTGCTTGCGCCGCGGCTACGAAATCGTGGGTGGTGTGGATGTCGACCCGGCGAAGGTGGGACGAGACGTGGGGGAACTGATCGGGGAGAAGGCCCTCGGCGCAAAGGTCGCCCCCGACATCCCTTCGGCCGTCCAGAAGGGGGACGTCGACGTGGTCCTCCATGCCGCCACCTCCTACCTCTGGGAGGCCCACCCCCAGCTCGCCGAGGCCTTCCGGGTGGGGGCCCACGTCGTCTCCACCTGCGAGGAACTCGCCTATCCGTGGCGCTCCCACCGTCACTTCGCCCAGGAGATCGATCAGGCGGCGAAGTGGGAGGACGTGACGGTCCTGGGCACGGGGGCGAATCCGGGCTTTGTCATGGACACCCTGGTCGTCGCCCTCGCAAGCGCGTGCCGGGCGGTGACCCACGTGCAAGCCCAACGCGTCCTGGACGCGAGCCGACGGAGGCTTCCGCTGCAGCAAAAGGTGGGAATCGGGCTCCGTCCGAGGGAGTTCGCCGAGAGGGCGAAGGTGGGGGCCGTCGGACACGTAGGGACCTACGAATCCATCGACATGATCGGGGCGGCTTTCAGGTGGAATCTTCGGGAGGTGACCTCTGACCTCGTGCCTATCGTGGCGGAGGAGGAGAGAACCACCCCCGAGGGGACGGTGGCCAGGGGCCGAGTGGCAGGGATCAAGCAGGTTGGCCTCGGGTACGTGAAGGG
>JBHHWA010000243.1:0-2169 GCA_046756285.1 Thermoplasmata archaeon | reverse complement strand
CGATGCTAGTGTGGAGTACAAAACGAACGTTAGGATTGTCTTGGGGCAGTCGGACCTGGACCTTCTGAAGAAAGTGCAGGTGATGTTGCTGGGGTTCGGAATAAGGTCCGTCATTAGGGCGGATCTGAGACCCTTCGTTGTCGCGCGTTTCCCCAAGGGCGAGTACAGATGTCGACCTGTGCATCGGCTATCGATTACTCGCGAGTCCTTCAGAAAATTTTGCGAGCGAGTTGGATTCAATCACCCCGAGAAGGCCGAGAAGGCGCGTAAAGCCATTCGGAAGAGACAATTTACGAAAGATCCGTGGCACGCCCAGGTTGAGAGCGTTTGGCCCTCAGGCAGAATCACGTCTGTTTTCGATATGAGCGTTCAGGAGGCGCACGCCTTTTCTGGGGGAGGCCTGGCGCTTCACAACTGTTATTTCACCCGGATTGAGGAAGACAGCCTCGAGGCCATCTTCGAGTGGTGCAAGCAGGCCGCCCGGACCTATTCTTTCGGCGGCGGGAACGGGGTGGACATCGGCGTTCTCCGTCCGAGAGGCACACCGGTCCATAACGCCGCTCGCACCTCCTCGGGCGCCGTGAGCTTCATGGAGTTGTTCAGCACGACGACCGGGACCATCGGCCAGCACGGCAGGCGGGGCGCCCTCATGATCACCTGTCCCGTGGACCATCCCGATGTGCTGGAGTTCGTTCGCGTCAAGGGCAAGGACCTCCGGTCGGTGCGCCATGCGAACGTCTCCGTCAAGGTTACGGACGAGTTCATGGAAGCCGTTCAGGAAGGGGCCCCCTTCCTCCTCCGGTTTGAGAACGAGTGGACCAGGGTGGAGAAGGAAATAGACGCGCGGGAGCTGTGGGACGAACTGATTCGGTCGGCACATGCCTCCGCCGAACCTGGCATTGTCTTCTGGGACAGCGTCAAGCGGGAGAGTCCTAGCGAGTATTGCGCCCCCGTGGAGGGAGAGAATCCCTGTGGGGAGCAAGCCTTGGAGCACAACGGGGCCTGCACCCTCGGCCATGTGAACCTGAGTGCGTTCGTCCATGACGGTTTCACCGAGAACGCCGCGGTGGACCGGAAAGGGCTCGAACGGGCAGTCCGCCTGGGTGTGCGCTTCCTGGACGATGTGGTGGAGGCCAACCTCCCTCTTCACGGCCACCCCGAGCAGGCGGAGCAGGCCCGTGTGACGCGCCGTATCGGCCTGGGGGTGACTGGCTTGGGGGACATGCTGGCAAGGCTCCGGATCCTCTACGACTCGGAGGCAGCGATCGATTTCGTGGATGATCTCATGGGCCGGATCCGGAACTGGGCCTACGACGCGAGCACCGGCCTCGCGGAGGAGAAGGGGGCCTTCCCCCTGTTCGACGCCGAGCAACACCTGAGCCGGCCCTTTGTCCAGCGCCTCCCGGAGGACCTCCGAGCGAAGATCGAGAAACAGGGTCTCCGAAATGTCTGCATCCTGACCGTGGCTCCCGTGGGATCGGGCAGCCTCCTGACGGGCACGACCAGCGGAGTGGAGCCTATCTTTTCCCTCGAGTACCTCCGCCGGAGCGAGAGCCTGACCAAGGAGTGGTACGAGGTCGAGCACCCTCTCGTTCGAGAGTATCGGCGGATGACAGGGGACCAGGGGGACGACCTCCCGGAGTTCTTCGTTACGGCCCATGAGGTCGACCCTTTCTTTCGCGTGAAGATGCAGGCTACCCTCCAACGGTACGTGGACAGTGCTATCAGCAGCACCGTAAACCTGGCCGAGAACACGAGCGTGGAGACGGTCAAGGAGATCTACGAGTACGCCTGGAAGCTGGGGTGCAAGGGCGTGACGGTCTACCGGGAAGGGAGCCGGGAGGGCATCCTCCTCACGGCGCGCCAGAAGTCGGCCCGAGGGGAAGTGGGAGCGACGGAGGCCCCGGCCACCCACGGGGTAGGAAAGCCGCGGGCGCGCCCCACTGTGGTGCGCGGAACGACCCAGAAGATCGAGACTGGGTACGGCAAGGTCTACGTGACCATCAACGAAGACGAGGATGGGCTCTTCGAGGTCTTCGCCCAGATCGGCCGAGGCGGCGGGTACACGGCCTCCTTCACGGAGGCCGTGGCGCGCCTCATCAGCCTCTGCCTCCGGTCCGGCATCCCCGCCGACGAGGTGGTCGACCAGCTGGAGGGCATCCGCAGCCC
>JBHHWA010000242.1:0-2181 GCA_046756285.1 Thermoplasmata archaeon | reverse complement strand
GGCGTCGTCGCCGACGATGCGGTGCAGATGGGCTTGAGCCCCCAGGCCGCCTATCAGCCTCTCTTCCTGATCCTGGGGGGCGTGATGCTCGTGGTCCCTGCCCTCCTTCCACTCTTGCGTCTCCCCTCCCGGGGCGCGCCGAAGGAGCGGGGCTTCCTGCCCCCCGAGTCGCGGCGCGTGATTGCCCGTTTCTTCGCCGCGAACATCCTAATCGGCTTTGGGGCGGGCATCATCGTCCCCCTCTTTTCGCTCTGGTTCCTCCTCCAGTTCGGGGCGGGGGAAGCCTTCACGGGACCTCTCTTCGCCGTTTCGAGCGTCGTCAACGCCGCGGCTTTCTTGGTCGCACCCACAATCGCCCAACGGGTCGGCCTAATCCGGTCCGTCGTGCCCCTCCAGATCGCGGGGACCCTCGTCCTCTTCCTCATCCCTCCAGCCGCGGCCCTAGGGGCCTTCGCCCTCTTCGTCGTCTCCGTCCTCTTCGTGGTCCGCAACGCCCTGATGAACATGACCTGGCCCATGCTCTCCTCCTTCCTCATGGGGGCCGTGGACGCAAACGCCCGATCGGCCGCGAGCGCGGTTACGGCGATGTCGTTTCGCCTGCCTTTTGCGCTGAGCGCCACTCTGGGTGCCTACCTGCTGACGGTGGACCTCGCCCTTCCCTTTCTGGTGACGGGGATCCTATACGCCTTCGGAACGGCGGCGTTCTGGGCGTTTTTCCGGGGCTACCAGGCACCGCAAGCGGAACGGGCGGGTGCCTGAGGATCCCTCAGAAAACGCGTTCCGCGTGGGCGTTGGGGGAGCCTAGTAAGGCGGATCCTGGTAGGGCTCCGGCCTCTCGGGTTTCTCCACCTCGCGCCGGAGCACCTCCATAAGCTGCTTCTGGCGGATCTTGTCGAACCCGATGTAAAAGAGAAGGAGGCCGACGACGACCGTGGCGATGGACCCGCTGAGGAAGAAGGCGCGTCCCACCTCACTGCTCAGGGTGAGTGCGATGAGCGCGTCCGTGATGGCCGGGACGCCCGCAAGCACGGCGGCGATTCCCCCCCCGAGGACGAAGAGGAAGCCGAGCATCGCGAGGAAGAGGCCGGTCTTGAAGCTGATCCGTGCCCGGATTTCTTCCATAGTGGCGCTCCCGTTCCGCCAGCGTCCGGGGGTTCTGATAAGCATTTGGTCCCCGTTATCAGCTTCGGAGACCTCCCCCAGCCTGGCGTCGAAAGGGTTATATGGCCGCTCGGCCAGGCGTCGATGTGGCCTGGGAGCAGGCGGAGGTTCGCAGCCTGAAGCCCAATCGCTACGTCCTCATCGGGGACGAGCCTTGCCGGATTATTAGCATCACCACAAGCAAACCCGGGAAGCATGGAGAAGCCAAGGCTCGAATCGAGTGCTTCGGCCTCTTCGATAACCAGAAGCGGAGCATCGTCCATCCCGTCACTCACAAGGTACGCGTGCCGATGATCGACCGCCGCAAAGCCCAGGTCCTTACCCTCGGGGGGGGCGAGGTGCAGCTCATGGACCTGGCGAGCTACGACACCTTCACGCTCCCTGTCCCGGCGGACTTCGAGGGCAAGTTGGAGCCCGGCAAGGACGTCCAGTACATGGTGGCCATGGGGCGGCCCAAACTGCTCAGCAGGCCGTAGGCATGGGCGTGGAGAATCTCCTCTTTGCGGACGCGGGCCCTCGCGAAGAGGCCCGGGCTGCCCTCTTTGGCGTACCCTTCGACGGCACGGCCTCCTTCCGTCCGGGCGCCCGTTTCGGCCCCAATGCGATTCGTCAAGCCTCCTACAACTTCGAGACGTACCACCTCGATCTCGGGGTGGACCTCGAGGGATCGCGGTTTGCTGACCTCGGCAACGTGGAGGAGTTCGGGAGCTCGGGCGCCATGGTAAAGGGCGTGGCCCGTTTCGTGTCGGGGCTGACCACGGAGGGCCTCCTCCCCCTCGCAATCGGCGGGGAGCACTCTCTCACCCCCCCCTGCGTCCAGGCGTTGGACCGACCCGCCTTCGTGGTGTTAGACGCCCACATGGACTTTCGGGACACCTACTTGGATGACCCCAATAGTCATGCCTGCGTGACCCGGCGGGTGGCGGACCACCTGGGGGCCGACCAGGTCCTCGTTCTCGGCCTTCGGTCCGCGTCCAAAGAAGAGAAGGAAGCGGCTGACCGCCTGGGGCTTCGCACCGT
>JBHHWA010000241.1:0-2184 GCA_046756285.1 Thermoplasmata archaeon | reverse complement strand
CGTCTGCCCCCGGTGCGACCTCGGGCTGGAGGAAGGAGAGTCGCCGGTGGAGGCTGCGGATGAAGGTGCGGGCGCTCCCGAGTAGCGGCTACGTCCTCGGCCCCTGCGCCAAGTGCGGGGAGGAGGAACGCGCGATCCTCATGTTCGATGACAACCGCGTCGGAGTCGAGTGCATGGCCTGCGGAGACATCTTTGACGTCGACGCGGTCGAGTGGGTCGAGTAGATTGTCGCGGCCTTGGCTACAACAAGGTTAAGAACGCTCGCTCTCGTTCCCGCGTCGTGCCCATCGACCCGGATTTCCAGCAGAACCGGGAGGTGGTGGAACGCCACCTGGACCATGACGTGTGGGGGCCTGTGAATCCCCCCGATGTGCTGGGAATCCATGGGACCATCGCAGCGGTGGACTTTGACATCTGCACGGCCGACGGCTCCTGCTTTGTGGCTTGCCCCGTGGACGTGTTCGAGTGGCTGGAGACCCCGGGTCATTCCACCGCAGACAAGAAGGCGGACCCCGCGCTGGAAGAGGACTGCGTCGTCTGTTATGCCTGCGTGCCCGTCTGCCCGGTGGATGCCATCAAGATCATCTGACCGACCCGCTTTGATCCCGTCCAGTGGGCCAAACTTGGCTGCGCGGATGCCTGGTCCCAGAGACAGGCCTTTTAGGCACGCTGGAAATGAGGAGACATGAGCTGGATCGAGGTGGTGGACCCCGAGTCGGCCGAGGGAGTGCTGGCCGATGTTTACGATGAGGTGGGGCGGCGTCGGGGCGAAATCGCGGACATCCACCAGGTCCAGTCCCTGAATCCGGCTGCGATGAAGGCGCATCTGGACCTCTACCTGTCCGTCGTCTACCGAAGGGGGGGCCTCTCGCGGCCCCAGCGAGAGATGATTGGGGTCGTCGTCTCCCGCCTCAATCGTTGTCCCTACTGCGTGGTGCACCACGCGGAAGCCCTCATGCACTACGAGAAGTCCCCGGAGATGGTGGAGGGCGTGAAGGAGGACTACCGGGAGGCCCCACTGCGGCCCGAGGATCGTGCCATGCTGGACTACGCGGCAAAGTTGACTACATCCCCCTGGGCTGTGACCGCCGAGGACATCACGGTCCTTCGCGAGGCCGGATTTGATGACACGGAGATCCTGGACATCAACCTCATTGCCAGCTACTTCAACTTCGTCAATCGCATCGTCCACGGCCTGGGAGTCGAGCTGGAGCCCGTCGAAGAGCGGGTCTATCGCTACTAACATAGGGAGGGAGCGGGGTTCAGTTCGGGGCCGCGCCCTCCGCCGAGCCTCGAGGCCCGCCCGCGTATGGGAGAAGGTTCATCTTCGAGAGGGCCATCCTCCCTTACCGATGGAGATTCGTGCGACCGAGCTGGGTGAAACCCGCATCCTTCAAAAGCACTACCGCGGCGGAACCCTTAGGCTTGTCGCGGAAAAGGGAGAGGAGATGACGATCGTGTGTCGATGCGATCGGTCGCACTGGCTCGCCACGGTCCAAGAGGGCGAGTCGGGCGCGGTGTTGACCCTCGTTTGCCACAATTGCGGCTCCCGCTTCGGCCTTCCTTACGTCGGCGCCATCCCGGGCCGCCATTAGGACCAGAATCAGAGGTGCTTTTCGACTTCCTCTAGGAGCTGGCGTGCCAACTCGTACTCAGGGTTGACGTCCAGGGCCCGCGCAAACTCCTCGCGCGCGGCCACGAGATCCCCCCGAAGCATGAACACACGCCCGAGGTTGCAGTGGGCATAGAAGGCACAACAGTACCGGTCGGCCTGCGTGGCACGCTTGAGCCACGCCACGGCTTCGTCGGGCCGCCCGAGTTCGATCAGGTAGGCCCCGATGTCGTTGTAGGGGTTTCCTAGGGTCGGATCCACGTCGATCGCCTCCCGGCACTCCCGCATCGCGTCCTCAAGGCGGTTGAGAAAGCTGTACGTCCACCCGAGGAAGGTGTGGGCTTCCGAGGTCGGAAAGGCCTCCAAGGACCGGCGATAGAGGCGCTCGGCGTTCTCCAAGTCCCCCAACATCTGGTGGATGTGCGCCAGCCGAAACACCTTCTTCGCGAGTCGGGCGCGGTCCATCTCCTCGGGCGTGAGCCTCCCCGTGTCCCAGGGCCCCCCCTCAAAGGTGGTTTCCGCCAACTCCCGGAGGTGCGCATCCCGCTGCGAGGCGCCCCCCGTCCAGACGT
>JBHHWA010000240.1:0-2194 GCA_046756285.1 Thermoplasmata archaeon | reverse complement strand
CTGGACCCCAGCGTGGACATGGGGCCGGTCAAGGGAGCGGCCCAGGAGGAGAAGGTGCTCCGGTACGTGGAGATCGGCGAGGCGGAGGGGGCCAAGCTCCGGACCGGAGGGAAGAAGCTCACCGGCGGCGGCTACGACCTCGGGACCTACGTCGCCCCGACCATCTTCGAGGGGAAGCCGGAGATGCGGATTGCGCGCGAGGAGATCTTCGGGCCCCTCCTGACCGTGCTTCGGGCCGGCAGCTACGACGAGTCGGTCCGCATCGCCAACGACACGATTTACGGTCTCTCCTCGTCCATCTACACGCAGGACGTGAACCTCGCATTCCGGGCGATGCACGACATCGAGGCCGGGATCACGTACGTGAACGCGCCCACCATCGGCGCCGAGGTGCAGCTTCCCTTCGGCGGTGTGAAGAACACGGGAAGCGGCCATCGGGAAGCGGGGACCTCCGCCATCGAAGAGTTCACGGAGATCAAGACGGTCTACGTCGACTTCAGCGGGCAGCTCCAGAAGGCCCAAATTGAGGATTAGCCGCGAGGTGTAACTCCCCTCAGTGACAAAACACCTTTTATAACGCCGTAATCCCTTATAGATATTGGGAAGAAAATCACCGCCCCTAGAGGGAACCATGCAGGGGTGAGGGGATTATGACACAGACTCTGCTGAAGGAAGAAGTAATCGCGGCCGAGGACACAAAGTGTCCGGAGTGCGGAAGTCACGATCTGGTGAGAGACGACTATCGTGCCGAGCTCGTATGCAATGTGTGCGGCCTCGTCATCGAGGGGGATATGATCGATCAGGGTCCCGAATGGAGGGACTTTGACGTGTACAAGAAGTACGGAAAGAGCCGCGTGGGGGCCCCCGCCAACCCGATGATTCCGGACAGGGGTCTCTCCACGGAGATTCCTCTATCGGCAAAGGACGCCCACGGGCGATCCCTCTCCTCCCAGGCCCGCATGAAGTTCTACCGGATGCGGATGCTCCACAACCAGGTCCGCCAGTCCAAGCGAGGCGAGCGGAGCCTTGGGGAGGGCCTGCGGCAGGTGGATCGCTTCGGCTCCCTCATGCGGCTGCCGCCCGCGATTCGGGGAGAGGCTGGCATGATCTACCGGAAGGCCGCCCAGAAGGGCATCGTCCGGGGGCGGAGCATCGCCGTGATCGCGGCAGCCTCTATCTACGTCGCCTGTCGGATGAACGGCTTCCCGCGCACCCTTCGAGAGATCGTGGAGGAACTCAAGGTGGACCGCAAGAAGCTTTCCCGGACCTACACGATCCTCAACCGCAAGCTCCGACTCAAGATTCCGATCCCCAAGCCGGAGGACTACCTGCCCCGCATCGCGGAGGCGTTGGAGCTGGAGCCCGGGACGCGGGCCATGGCCGGGGACATGATTCGGGATCTCTCGACGGAGCCGGCCTTCGCCTCCATGCTCCCCACGGGCACGGTGGCCGGGGCCGTCTACATCGCCTCCATCCTCAACGACGACCGTCGATCCCAGGATGAGATTTCCAAGACCGCGGGGGTCTCGGAGGTCACCCTCCGAAACCGGGCGCGCCAGATCGCGGACGCCCTGGGCATCCATCCCTTCCCCCCGGAGGGCCGCCCCCTCGTGGGCTGGAAGAGCAAGCGGACCCCGCTGCCGGCGGACACCTAGGCGGACGGGGTCACGTCAAAGGCGATTCGGCAGTGATTGCTGCCGGGGCCGAAGGTCTGACTCTCCGCCAACTCGACCGTCCCCAGCCGAGACTCCAGGATCGCCCGTAGGGCCTCCTCCACGAAGCTGCACACCGTGCGCCCGACGCTGAGCATGTTGCCGGCGTCGATGAAGTTCTCCACCTCGATGGTGAGGGGATCCTTCGCGAGGAGCTCGATGCGGCCGAGGCCGTGCTTTCTCCAATAGGCGGCGACCTCGTCCATGAGGGCCCCCAGACTCGAGGCCTGGAAGCCCCGGGCTAGTTCCTCACCGATGCGATAGCCCATGGCCTGGAAGGCGGGCCGGCCCCGGTGACCGAGGAGCTGGACGTACTGGCGGGCCAACTCCACAGCCGGTTCGGTCACGTCCACCGTACCGGGCTCCGTCCCCCCGCTCCAGATCTTCTCCGCGATGGTCTCCAGCGCCCGCGCGATGCCCTCGTCGTCGGTCCAGATGGCGATGTCCTCCCCCCGGTAGAAGTTGTCGTCGTCGGGGATGGG
>JBHHWA010000239.1:0-2211 GCA_046756285.1 Thermoplasmata archaeon | reverse complement strand
AGGCGACCCGCCAAGGCCATGCCGATGGAGATGCTGAGGCCATGGCCCTCCGCCCCCGCAGGGGCTTCCACCCCCGGCGTCGTCCTGTACTCGGGGTGGCCTTGGAGGCGTCCGCCCAGCCGGCGCAGTGTCACGAGTTCCTCCACGGGGAAGAAGCCCCGCTCCGCCAGAGCCGCGTAGAGGACGGGGCATCCGTGCCCCTTGCTCAGGACGAAACGATCCCGCTCCGCCCAGAAGGGCTCCTTCGGATCGAGGCGAAGCAGGTGGAAGTAGAGCGCGGCGATGACGTCGGCGGCGGAGAGGGAGCCCCCGGGGTGACCCGAGCCCGCAGCGTGGGTCATGCGAACGACGTGAACCCGAAGAACGCGAGCCCACTCATCCAACTCGTCGATGAGGGCTCTGTCAAACCCCATCGGTGTTCCAACCCCCACGGTCGGGGAGGGGCTAATGGGGTGGGCTAATTAAGAATTGGGGTGGGCCGCGGCAACCCGTCACAGCTCACAGCCTAGCGTCCACCCGATGGGGGTCCCTCCCTCGTCCAGAAGGAGATGGACCTCACCGTCGAGGGTCAGGAGGAATCGGTCTCCTGTCTGGAGGAGGTCCGAGGTTGCGTCCGCGGGGTGAAAGGAGAGCCCGGGGGAGACGGGCGAAAGGTCTGTCAGGTTGCCCTCCTGGATGACCCGTCGCTCCTCGCCCTCGAAGAGCACGGCCTTGTAGCCGATGACGTCCACCGCGTAGCTCCCGTCCACCTCGCTGACCGTCGCCTCCACGCCCGCCTCCGTCATCGTCCGATCCAGGACGACCGGGAATGCGCACGGGGGCTCGGGAACGAATGCGCCCAGGCTAAATCCGACCACGAGCGCGACGGCGAGCGAGAGGAGGAAGATGCCTATCGCCCTGAGGGCTTGGCCGCGATCCAAGGAATCGGCGTTCCTCAGGCGCGCCCCCGACTTGAATCTTGGCAGGGGGGTAGGGCTAAAAGGCGCTCGACCTATGGCCCGCGGATGATCAAGATCGCCCCCTCCATCCTGGCGGCCGATTTCAGCAGGCTGGGGGAGGAGGTGAAGCGGGCCGAACGAGGAGGGGCCGACTACGTCCACATCGACGTCATGGACGGCCTGTTCGTCCCCAACATCACCCTCGGCCCCCCCATCGTCGCAGCCCTCCGGCCCGTGACCGACGTGCCGTTCGACGTCCACCTCATGATCCAGCGACCAGGTCGCTACGTCAAGGAGTTCGCGGAGGCGGGGGCGAGCATCCTGACGATCCACCTCGAGGCGGAGGAGGAACCCGCCGAGACCTTGGCTGCCATCCGGGACCACGGGAGCCAGACCGGGCTGGCCATCAAGCCCAACACGACCTTCGAGGCGGCCAAGCCGCTCCTGGGGGACACGGACCTCTTCCTTGTCATGACTGTGGAACCGGGCTTCGGGGGCCAGGCCTTCATGAGCGAGGTCCTGCCCAAGGTGGAGGAGACCCGAGAGTTCCTGGATGAGGAGGGCCTTCACACCGAGCTCGAGGTCGACGGGGGCATCGACACCGTGACGGCCGGGGTCGCGGCCCGAGCGGGAGCCCGCGTCCTGGTGGCGGGGACCGGGGTCTACGCGGGTCGCGTCGGGTCGAACATCGCCAAGCTCCGGAAGAGCGCCGAGGACGGCCTCGAGCCTCCGCGGTGAGGGTCGCCTTGGAACCCTGGCTGCGAACCCTCCTCTACGTGCTCATCGGGGTCGTGGCCCCGCTGCTTGTGATCCTCCTCAACGTCCTCTTCGACCTGGTGGGCATCGTCCTCACGATCGGTATGATCGCATGGATGGGACTGGCTCTCACCGTAATGGGTCCGCTGCTGTCCTGAAGGCACAGGCCTTCGTGTACAGTGTATCGAGCCTGATAACGAAGTGGTGAGTTTTATCTTCGCATCTGGCCCCTAATCGCCCGTTACCCTCCGGGAGTAGGTACGTTGACCGCCTGCCCGCTCTGCAACGCCCCCGTTATCGAGGAGACGCAGGCCTGTTCCTTCTGCGGCGCCGGAGCGAAGGCGCGTCCAAAGAAGACGGGGCGGAAAGAGACGGAGCGGCTCCTCGAGGCAACGACCAAGATGATGGAGTCGGTCCCGGAGGGGTTTGACGCCCGCTACGGGCGATCCCTTCTCTCCCAGGCCCGGAAGGCCCTGGAGAACGACGACGTGAAGGAGGCCGCACGGCTCGGCCAGGG
>JBHHWA010000238.1:0-2214 GCA_046756285.1 Thermoplasmata archaeon | reverse complement strand
GGTAGTAGCCAAGCGTGTGCATGTTGACCCGCCGGACGCCCAGGGCCCGGAGGAGATGTAGGGCCTCCAGCTGCCGGGTGGGATCGCTTCGCACGGCCTCCCAATCAGGGAGGCCCAGGAGGAACGCTAAGTCTGCGAGCTCAGCCTCGTTCACGCTGAGGCTGTCCAAGAGAGGAACGACCTGGTCCAGAATCGCTTCCCGCTTGCGGAGGTCGGGCGTCGAGGTCATCTCCAGATGCACGGCCAGCTTCGGGTTTCTCGACTTCGCGCTTCGAATGTGCTCACGCACCCGGCGGAAGCTCGCGTCGAAGTCCTCGCCCATGTGGTTTAGCCCCGCGATGAAGAAGAGGTCGGACGCCCGTCCGGCCTCGGGCAAGGCGCGTTCCCACTCAGGATGGAACTGGATACGCGTCTTGGGCGCCGCGATTAGTCGGTTTGCTCGGGGGGACGGCCTGTCGCCAAAGGCGAGCCCCTCCGGGTATTCCAGGATGTAGTGCTCCTCGGGGGTACACTCCCAATAGAACTCCTCCGCCCGCGCGTATTCCAGGCTCGAGGCCATTTGAAGGGGAACCTGAGCCGACGTTCCCGCGTAGAGAGAGGCCAACTCCCAGTTAAACCGGTCCGGATGGACGAGCACGCTGGCAGCCCCGAAGTCGGATAGGAGGCGGGCCACGGTGGCCACCTGGCCACCAGGACGGCTCTCGAAACCTCCCGTCTCCTCCAAGAACCGGAGGACCACCTTTGCGCAGAGCACCTCGAGGGCCAACCCGTGTGAGATGGAGTGGGAGAGGCTCTGCGCCAGATCATCGAGGTTCTCCACCTCCTTGGCAAAGAGGGGGGGCACCTCCTTTGGGGCTTCGAGCCCGTCGAGCCATGCCTCGTCAAGCACCCGGACCCGATCGATCACGGAGTTGTAGGCCAACAGCGCCCGGGTGCCCCGAAGGGGATTCCGCTTCGAGACGGCGACGTAGTGTTCTTCCCAGCGCCGTTGGACGCGATCCCACAAGGAAACCGACCCACGCCTTGGCGGGCGGGAGAGGGCGTCCCTTAGTTAACCCCACCGGGAGAGCGCGAGGGGTGCAAAGGCCTAAATGCCCGGATTCCCCATCGCGTGCGGGGGATCGCGTGAAGCTGATGCAAGGCGTCCATCTCATCGAGAGCATGGCCAACTGTGCCCTGCTGACGGAAGACCGACTCATTCTCATCGACACGACGGATACGACGGGGGCACCTGACGTCGTGAAGTACCTGAAGGGGACCGGGTACAAACCCGCGGATATCGCAAGCATCGTCATCAGCCATGTCCACCCGGATCACGTTGCCGGCCTCGCCGGGTTGAAGGCGTCCTCAGACGCGGAGGTCGCGTCACACCGCATCGAAGCCGACTTCATCGCGAAGCGGGAGAGCTACCCGGGTGGCCGGGTCCTTCCCCACACCGCCACGGACGTGGACGTCCTCCTCGAGGACGGGGACCGGTACCAGGACCTCCGGGTCATCCACGCCCCCGGTCACACACCGGGCAACATCGCCCTCTTGGACGAGGTTCACGACCTGCTCATCGCGGGAGATTCCATGCGCGTCGAGGGAGGCCAGATCGGCCCCATGATGGACCGGAACAACATCGACCCGGCGCAGCACCGGGACTCCATGAAGAAGATCGCGGGCTTCCCCTTCGAGTCCCTCATCGTGGGGCACGGGCGGGCCATTACGGCCGGGGCCTCGGACCGGCTCAAGGAGGCCGTGGCGAAGCTCTAAGCCGGCGCTTCCCCGCCCTGGGCTGCGGCGATACGTTCCGCAGCGAACCGGTAGAAGGAGCCGACTCCTTCCCGAAGGCGCTCCAGATCCTCCTCCTGGTCTTCCATCCGGTACGCGCGCAGGGCGGACTGGACGAGCGGAAACCAGCGTTCGGGGAGCTTCTCCAGGGCCCAGTCGGCCGCTGCGACCTTGGAGACGGCCACCTCTCGCGTCTCCCACGTGAAGACGAGACGACACAGGTTTAGCACACAGTAGAAGGGGTAGTGATGGAGGTGGGCTTCGATGAACCTCCGTTCCCCTTCGAGGGCCCGCGCAATCTCGGGCCATGTGGGGGGAGGGTAGATTGTCCGCGGGTGCGGACCTAGGAGGACAAGAACGGCCCCCTGGTGGACGTGCTCTCGGTGGAGGGCCCAGGCCCCGGGGGGGGGGGGCCGCCCCCCCGGCAACCCCCCCACCCCC
>JBHHWA010000237.1:0-2228 GCA_046756285.1 Thermoplasmata archaeon | reverse complement strand
CGCCCGGGGGTCACCAGCTGGATGACGACAGGGTCCGAGTCCTCCAGCCCCAGGTCCTTTCTCGCCTCCACGACGATCTTTGCGATCTCGTTGGCGAACCCCTCGGCCTCCTCGTCCTCGGTGAGCCGCGTGTCCATGAACACCATCCCCTCGCCGAAGTCCTGCACGACGACATGCGGAGGAACCACGGCCTGGAAGTTCACCATGTCCCCGTCGATCTTGACGATCTGACCTTCAATGCCCATCTCGTAGCCCCCCTTGTCGATGCCCGCCTTGATCTTCCAGGGGTCCTGGGACATGAGGATGAGCTGGATCTTCCGCGCCCAGGTCTTGTAGGACTTCTCGACGATGTCCTCGTTAATCGTCATGTTGAGGTCCACTCCATGCCAGATCTCCCCAGACTCCAGAATGTCGACCTCCCGGGCGTTGGCATGGCTGAGGATCATCGCCTTGAAGTTCTCCGCCGCGGCGGCTACGTTGGGCGTCTTCGCACGAATCGCGATGCGGGGTACGGGCCAGTGGTACTCGAGGCCCGCCTTGCCGCGGGCCTTCCGAATCGCCTTATCGACCTCCTTGACGATTTCGATGAACTCTCTGAGGGACTCGTCGTCGAGTTCGACGGTGATTCCCCCTGACTCCCCTTGGGGCCGCTCCGTGGGTGAGGGTTTTCCCTCGACGTCCTTCGGCTCCAACGCGGTCCGGACGGCGGCCAGCCCCGCCATGGGACCCTTCTCCACGAGGGCCTTCTCCACCTCCGGCATCATGGCCTCGACGCGGGCCTTGCGCTCCCTCGCGGCCAGCCCCTCCAGCAGGTCTTGGGTGATGGGGCTCGAGGCCAGGGCCCCCAGGTCCGCCCCCCTAGCCTGGGAGACGAGGAGGGCTTTGCTCACGATCTCGCGGAGTCCTTCCAACGCCTCAGGGTCGTCCTGCCAGTCGGTCAGATCGTCCCCGTAGCGATCCTCGGCCTCGTAGAGGAGCTGGAGGAGGTACAGCGGGAGGAGTTCGGGCTCGTTTCCGACCACAACGGTCGCGAGGTAACAATATTCCCCCCGCTCGAGGAGAACCTTGCTGTCCTTGAAGTCCATCCGTTTGATGCCGACGCGCTGCTTGCTCGCGAAGGCGTCCCCGAGGAACTCCTGCACGCCCTGGATCGTTGTGAGGAACAGCTCCTCATCGAGTTCCTCCCGGAAGTTCCGGCTCTCGTGGACCAGCATGGTCCCATCAGGGAGGAAGAGCAGCGCGTCCTCGACGGCATAGGTCCCCTTCCCGGAGACCTTAACGTCCCGGATGTAGTGGGCCACGTAGGGCGCGTCATCCAAAAGGCGCTGGTAGGTGAGCCGCATGTCCGCCAGCGTCGCGCCGGCCTTGGAGGGGCGGAGCCCCACCGTCACCCGTTTCGTCTCCCCCGGGCCGAGGCCGCTGACCTCCGTGGACCCCTTGACCTCCATGTCGCCTCCGAACTCGATGGAGACGTCCTTGGCAGGCCAATTCCCCTTGTTCGTCAGTTCCATCTCGTACTTCGCCCAGGCGCCGAGCTGAAGGGGAGGGAGAGTCCCATTGACGTGCACCTCGGGCTCCCTCCCTTCGAACTCCGCCTGCACGGGTACCTGGACGGCCTGACGGGCCTGGGGGAGCAGCACCTCGAGCTCGTCAACATCTTCCCGTTCGACGGCTTCGGCTGCCTGTTTGACGATGGCCTCCGCCCCTTCCGTTGCCAGCCCCTGCTCCGACGCCCGCTCGTACATCTCGGAGAGGCTCTCGAGTTCCTCGCGGTGGCGTTTGAGGAGGTAAGTTCGCTTTAGGTCCCGCGCCTCCTCGTGGGCGGACTCCAGATGCTTGGCCACCTGGCCCAACTGGCCCTTGTTCCACGCAGCCTGGGCGGCGCCTAGTTCCTCCTTCAAGCTGCTGACATCGGCGCCCTCCTGCTCGAGGGCCGCCACGGCCCGGGAGAGTCGTCCCACGGTGGTTTCGACTTCCGTTGCCAGGACTTCTTCCTTCAGGGCCGCTACCGTGTCGTCCAGATTCGAGACAACGCGGGCCGCTTCCTGGTAATCGCCCGTCTCCAGGGCCGCCTGCGCCTGCTGCAGGTCCTCTTCCCCCCGCTCTACGCCGTGACCCAGGAGGGAGAGCCCTTCCAGGTCCTCGCCCAGGGACTTCACTCCCGCCTCCAGCTTCTTCTGGAGGTCCTGCTGCGTGGCCAGGGCCTTCTCCACGGCGTCCTGGATGAG
>JBHHWA010000236.1:0-2238 GCA_046756285.1 Thermoplasmata archaeon | reverse complement strand
CAAGCAGTTCCTCCTCCTCGGGGGGATGCCCATCCTGACCCGAACCCTGTTGACCCTGACGACCTCAGGCCTCATAGACGCACTCATCCTGGTGGTTCCACCTGGGGCCGAGGACTGGTGCCAGAGGGAAGTTCTCGCGCCCTATCCGCTTCCTCCTTTCATCGAAGTTGTCCCTGGGGGAGCCGCGCGTCAGGAATCGGTCTTCCGGGGTCTTGAGCGGGTGCCGGCGGAAACGCGGCTTGTGGTGATCCATGACGCCGTCCGCCCGTTTCTCTCCCCCGACCTGCTTCGGCGGACCCTCGAAGCGGCTCAGAACTTTCGGGCGGCCGTAGCGGCGGTCCCGGCGGTAGAAACAATCAAGGTGGTGGAGGGGGAGTTCATTCGGGAGACACCGTCCCGAGACCGCCTCTGGATCGCCCAAACTCCCCAGGCGTTTCATAGAGAGCTCATCCAGGAGGCGTATCGCCGGGCCGCGGCTGACGGGTTTCGCGCAACCGATGACGCCATGCTCGTGGAGCGACTCGGGAGTCAGGTCAGGGTAGTCTTGAGCTATCCCGAGAACGTGAAGATCACGACGGCGGAGGATCTGGAGCAGGCGGAACAGATCCTCAGCCGCTGGCAGGATGTGGGATGCGGATCGGCATCGGCTACGACATCCATCCCCTGGTCCCCGGACGCTCACTGATCTTGGGGGGACTCGAAATCCCCTTTGAGAAGGGACTCGACGGTCACTCCGACGCCGACGTCCTGACCCATGCCGTGATCGATGCCGTCCTGGGGGCTGCGGGGGAAGGGGATATCGGTCACCTCTTTGGGGCGAGTGATCCTCGGTATCAAGGGGTCCGGAGCCTTCGGCTCCTCGAGGAGAGCTGGAGGCGGGTGAAGGGCAAGGGCTTCCGCATCGGGAACGTGGATGCGACGGTGGTCGCCGAAGCGCCCAGTTTAGCTCCCCACCTGAGAGCCATGGTGGCGAACTTGGCCCAAGTCTTGGATACGGAGACAGCCCGAGTCAACATTAAGCCGACGACGGCCAAGGGACTGGGTCCCTTGGGAGCCGGCGAAGGGATTGCCTGTCTTGTCGTGGTCCTCTTGGTAGAGGCAGGCGACAAGGGCGAGTGAAGGAAAGGCCTGTGGGATTGCGGATCTATGACACCCTGATCCGGCAAAAGGAGCCTTTCAAGCCGCTCACACCTGGGCAGGTCCGAATGTACGTCTGCGGGATCACCGCCTACGACCTCAGCCACATCGGCCACGCCCGGTCCGCGCTTGTCTTCGACGTGATCCGCCGGTATTTCGAGTTCAACGGCTATCGGGTCGTCTTCGTCCGAAACTTCACCGACGTGGACGACAAAATCATCAAACGGGCCGAGCAGGAGGGTGTTTTGGCAGGAGAAGTGTCCGAACGATACATTGCCGAATACCAGAAGGACATGGAGAGTCTTGGGGTCCTTCCCGCTCATGTCGAACCCAAGGCGACGGAGTATATTCTACAGATGATTACGCTGATCGAGCGATTGCTCGCCCGGGGTTTCGCGTACGTCGTCGACGGCGATGTCTATTTTGAGGTCAGCCGGTTCCCTGCTTACGGGCGCCTGTCGGGCAAGAACCTCGACGAGCTGTTGGCCGGCGCACGCGTCGAGGTGGACGAGCGCAAGCGGGATCCGCATGACTTCGCGCTTTGGAAGTCGACGAAACCGGGCGAACCGTCGTGGGAGAGCCCGTGGGGTCCGGGACGTCCGGGCTGGCATATCGAGTGTTCGGCCATGTCAATGGAACACCTCGGCGAGTCCTTCGACATCCACGGCGGGGGCGAGGACCTGATCTTTCCACACCACGATTGCGAGATCGCCCAGTCGGAGGCCGCGACGGACAAGCCGTTCGTGCGGTACTGGGTCCATAACGGGTTCGTGCAGATTCATCAGGAAAAGATGTCCAAGTCCCTGGGAAACTTTTTCACGGTCCGCGAGATCTTTGGGAAATCCCCGTACGCGGCTCAGGTCACGGCTGAGGCGCTTCGGTATTTTCTGCTGAGTACGCATTACCGCAGCCCCGTGGACTTTTCTGACGACGCCCTGTGGGAGGCCAAACGGGCGCTGGACAGGTTCTACGGGATGTTCCAGCGGCTTGACGAGTCGTCTGGTGCCAAAGGACCGGGGGATCGGTCGCTCCCAGCATTGGTGGAACGGTCGGGGCAGGCGTTTCGGCAGGCGATGGATGATGACTTCAACACGCCGGCAG
>JBHHWA010000235.1:0-2245 GCA_046756285.1 Thermoplasmata archaeon | reverse complement strand
GCCCTGGTGCTCGGCGTGACCGGTTCGTTCCTAGTCGTCTTACCCCGACCCGTGCAGGCCGTCGCCGAATCGGCCTTCCAGGATGGGGTCTCCGTATCCATTCCCTCGGGGAGTCCCGCCCTCATCGACTCGTTCGCGACGACGCTTCCCGTTGCTGCCAACGTGGTCCTCGTGTTCGTGCAGATCGACCCCGCGGGAGCCGACCGACAGATCTTGGCAGGCAACCTCGAGGTACGTCGTGGCACCCTCACCACAGACCCGCTCATCGCCGAGAACGAGTTCCAGATGGACCTCCAGCGTCAGGCGAGTGCTCCTACTGGTACCTTCGCCTTTCTCCTCGGTCTTGACACCGCTCCGGGGGCGAACCCCACCTACGGCCTCTTTGCAGGGGGCAGCGGCCCGGGGCTCTCCGCCGAGGCAAAGTTCCTGATCCTCAACGATGTCCCCAACTCCGACTTCGTGGACGGAGGTTCCGTTAACCTCGGCACAGGCGAGGTCACCCTCACCACGTTCGCGACGAGCCTACCCGATCAGCCTTCGGTCGTGGTGGCGGCCGTCCAGATGGACCAGACGGGAGGGAGCTCGGCGGACATCGGCCCCGGGAATCTTCGGCTCAAGAGAGGTGCGACCGTCCTCGCGAGCAACCAGTACGAGATCATCACGGAACCGGGTGCCAACGACGGAGATGGCAACTTCCTGCTCCTGATCGCCCGGGACGCCACCCCGGGGGCGAGTCCGACGTACACCGTCACGGCCGATCCCACGAACGACAACCAGGCGAACGGAGAGGCCAAGATCCTCGCTTTCTCGGGATTGTCGTCCTCCTTTGTAGATACGGCGGCCGTGCCCGTGACCACCGCAAGGACGATCATTGGCTCCACGGCGACCCCGTTCCCCGCGGGGGAGGATGTCCTGATCGGCGCGTTTCAAATGGACACGTTGTCCGGACAGGATGAGCCCTGGGCCACCAGTAGCATCGATGTCGCGCGCGCTCCGAACCTCAACCGCGCCACCAACCAGTTCCCCATCTTCGTGCAGCCGTCCGGGAGCGCCTACGACAACAGCTACGTGGGTCTCCTGAACGGGGTGACGACGGCCTCGTCCAACCCCACCTACGAAGGGGCGGCGCAGGCCGCGTTCGCGAACACCTTCGACATGGAGCTCAAACTCGTCGCCGTTCACATCAAGGACGCCGCGGTCGGCTGCGAGGCACTCACGGTGGTCACGAGCGATCCCGCCGGCCAGCTCTGGTTCAACGAGACCGTGGAGCCGGATGGGATCCCCTTCACCACCCAGATCAACGTGTCCGCTTCCTTCCAGGATGCGGCCACGCCCGCCCTCAACGTCACGAATGACGGGACGGGCACCTGCGACATCACGATTCGCCTCATGACCGACCCGGGGACCGGGCGGTCTCTCAAGTTCAATGGGACAAACAACGCGCCTTGGCCGGATGACGCCTCGAAAGAGGTCCCTCTCGATCCTTCGAGTGTCGTCGCCTGTAGCTCCATCCCCTCGGGAGGCGCTTGCGACCTATGGCTGTGGGTCGACTTCGAGAACGCGCTCGGCGGCCAGTCCGTGCCGAATGTTAGGGTTCAGAGTCTGTAAGGCCCTGAGTGCAGAACTCGGCAGTACCCGTATTCCGTCCGTTGTGGCTCCTTCTTTATTGTCTGGGATGAGAACAGGAGCGAAAACGCCTTTAGACCCTCCGAGCCAACCTGGCTCCTACGTTTCAGAATAGAGTGTGGGCTCACCTTAAAAACGCGCTGGGAGGCCCAGACGGCCGACGTGCGCGTGGTACGCATGTAGAACGAACCAAAGGAGGTTAAGCGAATGAAAACCAAAGCGTGGATCGTGGGCTTGGCCCTGCTCGCCATGGCCATCCTCCCCGGCCTCTCGGGGAACGCCTTCGCCGCCACCCAGGACGTGACCACGACCTGGAACGTCGCGCAGGACACCTCGTTCAGCGTGTCGTTCCCGGCCCCCCACACCGGCGTCGACTTCGACCCGGCCAGTGGGACGTTCACGAACCTGGCCGCGACGGACCAGACTCGGCCGGCCGAGCCGGATCGGCTGAAGGCGCCGCAAGGGTATGGAGCCGGCCGGCCGGCCGCGGCACAGGCGTCCCAGGTCGCTTCGAGGGTGCCTGACATCGACCCCTTCGATGGCGGCCAGAATCGTCCCGCCGAACGGGTCATTATCTTCGACCTTTGGTATAAGGCGGGCACCGAAGGGCCGGAGACGG
>JBHHWA010000234.1:0-2262 GCA_046756285.1 Thermoplasmata archaeon | reverse complement strand
GCGAGGAGGTCCACCTTATGTAGCCGATGGACCTCCGGCCCTCGTGCTCCTCTCCATCCTTCGCCTGCTGGTGGGGGTGTCGATTCTGTCCTTCGCCTCCGTGGCCGACTGGCGCACGCGACGCGTCGGTGATGGCCCTTGGGCCCTGATGGCCGGCGCCGGGTTGGCCCTCCTGGCCGTCGAGCTTGCCAGTACTCCAAGCGACCCACTCCCCTACCTCATTCTTATTCCGCCCGCACTCCTCCTTCTCGATGTCCTTTGGGAGCGTGGCGGCGGTAGGTTCGCGTACGCCTCCACCCTCCTCTTTTACGGGCTCAGTGGCCTTGCGGTCCTCCTCCTCCTCATCGGCTTCCCGGGCCAAGGAGTTGACGAACAAGGACTGATCGTGCGGGGACTCGGCGTCCTCACAGTGATCCTCCTCGGTTACGTCTTCTACTACTTGGGTCTCCTCAAGGGTGGGGCCGACGCGAAGGCCTTCATGGCCATCGGTGTCCTCGTCCCCGGGTACCCCTCCTTGGGACCCCTCCCGCTTCTCGCAGTGGGGCCCCCCCTCTTGGCTCCTTTCGAACTTCTCTTCCCCTTCGCGATGACGACCCTCCTATGGGGGGCCCTACTCCTCATCGGGTTGCCCATCGCATTCCTCCTCCGAAACCTCATCCGCAGAGATCGTCGGTGGCCCCAGATGCTATTGGGGTACAAGGCCCCGGTGGACCAGTTGCCCCCGTTCGCCTGGACGCTGCAGGAGGTGAAGGATGGCGAAGTCCTCCATCGAGTCCTCCCTCGGACGACGACCCAGGAGGCCGACACCGAGGCGCTACGAGCGGCGGGGGTCCATCGCGTATGGGTTACGCCGCAGATTCCCTTCCTGATCCCGCTCACGGTGGGTTTCCTCCTCGCGTTTCTCGTAGGGAACCCCCTCTTCGCCGTCTTCTGAGCCGCCGGCCTCGAGTTTATATGGGGCATGGACCTCCTCCGCATGAGACTCCCCTGCGAGTGAGTGCGTTATGTTTCACGTCATCCTCATCGCTCTGGGGGTGGCGGGCCTCACCTTGGTCTTCGCCGCCTTCCTGGTCCGGGCCATTCTCCGGCAGCCAGAGGGGACGGAGCGAATGCGGGAAATCGCCGGTTTCATCCAGGAGGGCGCCGCCGTCTTCCTGCGGCGGGAGCTCCGGGCCCTCTTCGTCTTCACTGTGGTTCTGGTTCTCGTCCTGACCTTCCTCATCTCTCCAGGGACCGTCCATTGGGAGCTCGGATTGGCCTTCGCTCTCGGAACCGCCGCCTCATTCGGTTCAGGATACCTGGGGATGTGGATCGCCACACGGGCAAACGTGCGAACCGCCAACTTGGTCGCAGGAAGCTTCAGCCGCGCCATGCGTACAGCCTTCTTTGGCGGGGCGGTCATGGGCTCCGTCTCCGTCGCCCTCGGCCTCATTGGGATTACCAGCCTCTTCGCGGCTTTCCCGCAGGAACAGGAAGTCTGGCTGGCCTACGCGTTCGGGGCGAGTTCCGTGGCCCTCTTCCTCCGCGTAGGGGGTGGCATCTTCACCAAGAGCGCCGACGTGGGAGCGGACCTGGTCGGGAAGGTGGAAGCGGGCATCCCCGAGGACGATCCCCGCAATCCGGCCGTCATCGCTGACAATGTGGGTGACAACGTCGGGGACGTCGCAGGAATGGGTTCCGACCTCTACGAGTCCTACGTTTCTGCACTTGCGGCCACGATGGTCATCGCCATCGCCACCGCCAGCCTCGGGGTTGACTACGCGCTGTTTCCCCTTCTCATGGGGGCGGTGGGCCTTGTTGCTTCTATGGCGGGCATCCTCGTGGTCCGACCTCGTAGGAGCGCTGAAGGGTACGAACAGGAGGCGAAGGCCGCGCGGTCGGCTCTTAACCTCGGCGTGTACGTGAGCACGGGCGTCATGATCGTCGTGGGGTTCTTCGCGGCTCGATTCCTGCTGGGTCCGGACGACTTTCTCAACCCCTTCCTCGCCTTGGTCACCGGACTGGTGGGCGGGTTCTTGATTGGACTCTCGACCCAGTACTTCACGGCGGAGTACGGGCCCGTGCGGGGCATCGCAGCGTCCAGCGAGAGCGGGGCGGCCATCAACGTGATGGAAGGGATGTCCGTGGGGTTCCTCAGCACGGTCCCGCCGATTCTCGTCGTCGCAGGGGCGACCTTCGTGGCCTTCACCCTCGGGGAGCTCTCCGGCATCCCGGGCGCGGGGCTCTACGGCATCGCCGTCGCCGCGGTGGGAATGCTCGTCA
>JBHHWA010000233.1:0-2269 GCA_046756285.1 Thermoplasmata archaeon | reverse complement strand
GGAGGCTGTCGATGACGGTGTAGCCGTGGATCTGGCGTTGGTGGGAGTCGAAGGTCGTCAGGCTCCGCCCCTGGATGACCCGAACGAACTCGGACGCAGGGACGGGCTCGAGGAACTCCGCCATGCTCGGGATCGCCTCGTGGGGGGTGACCATAAACTTCTTGGCCACGCCGCGGCCCGAGAGTCGGTCGATGTCCAACAGGGCCTCCACCATCCGCCGGACCGTGCGAATCCCGGGGGAGCGCCGGCGACCGGACTCGTAGTCGCTGATGACCGAGGGGGACATCTCCAGGTGCAGGGCCAGCTCCTTCTGGGAAATCCGGAGCTCCTCCCGCCACTTCCGAATCGTCTTCCCGGGGTTGTCCGAGAGGGTAATCTCCCCGGCCATCTTCTCCGGGAGCGAGGTCTCCATCCGGGGCCGCCAAGGCCACCGAGTTTACTTAAACGTGTCGAACCGAGTATCGGCAATCCGCGAACTAACGCCTGCCGTAGCGCTCATCCAGTGCCAGATTGGCCTGGGTGTCGGCCACCTTGATCTTCCGATGGGTCCGGGGAACGTATTCGTACGTCACTTCCTGAAATCGGGCCGCCTTCTCCCGCACCTTCGCGGCCAGCCTGGCGAGCCGGGCCTCTTTGATCTTCCACTCCCCGTTCATCTGGTTGACGACGAGCTGGCTGTCCATGTAGACCTCGACCTTGGCCCGGGTGTGCTGCGCCGCCAGGTCCAGTCCACGGATGAGGGCCCGGTACTCCGCCTCGTTGTTCGTCGCGCGCCCGATGGACTGCCGATGTGTCGTCAGAACGTTCTCGAACCCATCGTAGAGGACGAGGCCCGAGGCCGCTGGACCCGGATTCCCGCGGGCGGCCCCGTCGGCGTAGAGAAGGACCCTGGGAAGGAGGGCCATGCCCATGGGTGGAGGAATCAGAGCCCGCTATATGAGGGCGCGCGATCCCCCGCTCTGCGACCGGCCTACTCGAGGGTCTCTGGCTCGCCCTTCGAGGTGGCGAGGGCCTGGACCAGCTGGTCGAAGTGCTCGAGGTCGCGGATAAGGATCTCGGAGCCCTTCGTCCGGAGGGCGTTCGCCACCGGCGCGTACTCGTCAGGAAGAGTGCCGGGGTTGAACTCAGCGGTCTCGGTGAGTCGCGTCCCCTCGGGCACGTCCACCAGGCTGAGGACGCCCCGGAACCCCTGGAGGGCGCCGCGATGACAGGCCACTTCCATCCGGGTCGGGGGATAGAGGGTCGTCGTCCCCTCCACGGGGAACTCCTTGCGGCCCGCGCGCACGGTCCCCTCCCAGGTCAACGCGTTGGCGAGCTTCCCCAGCACCTCCACGGAGTCCAGAATCTCCCCGCAGGTGGGCACGTAGACGACCTGATTGAGGACTTCCCACACCTGCGAGCGCGGTGCGTTCACGACGGCCGAGGCCGAGAGTTGGAGGGTCTGAACCGGCGCTTGGGCGGGATAGGCCATGGGAAAGGGAAGGTACGGGGGCGGGGCCGGCGTCTCGGCCTTGACCTCCTCCTGGGCCTCCTCCTTCTTCTGCACCGCCTCCGACCGGGAACGCATGACCATCATCATCTCGTCGATCTTGCGGACGTACTCAGGCTCGGCCACCCGAAGGAGGAGGACGAGAACGACGATGATCACGGCGACGATGACAATGTCTCCCAGGCCTAGGAGGGGCGCGGGCAGGGTGACGCTGACGAGGTTCTCAAAGAACTGGTTGATTGTGAGGCGGACCGTACTGAATAGAGCGAGCGCCCGGCCGAAGATGTTCTCGGCCCCTTGGAGCTGGGGGAAGAAGGTCGTGGCAAACGCTAGGACGGCCAACGAGGCGGCGGCGAACCCGATGATCGCGGCGACGCGACGGAAGGACCAGTGCTTCTTCGCCTTGAGCTTCGTCTTCTGCCTGCGGCGCACGCTAGCGGTGTATTCGCCTCCGCCCTTCTTGCTCTCTCCCTTGGCCATCGGTCCCTCCCCTGCCGACGCGGTGTAAAGAAGCATAGGAAATCTCTTATAATTATTGGTGGCAAGGCGCCCCCCCTCTAGAAGGAGTGTTATCTGGCGCCTGCCTTTCCCACGGGGAGATAGGCGGGGCCGGGCAGGCCGTCTTCGAAGGCGGCGACTCGCCCAAGGCTCCCGCCCTCCACACGCGGTAAAGGCTATACCGGCTCTCGCCTAAGGGCCGCCAGGGGCCGTAGGGTAGCTTGGTCATCCTTCCAGCTTCGGGAGCTGGAGACTCCAGTTCAAATCTGGGCGGCCCCATTC
>JBHHWA010000232.1:0-2277 GCA_046756285.1 Thermoplasmata archaeon | reverse complement strand
AAGGACCTCCTCGTGGAGATGAAGGACATCAGCGAGCACATCGTCGACCTCGCGTACGCCGCCGTCGTCTTCGACAGCGACGACCTGGGCGCGGAGGTCCGGGCCCTGGAGGAACGGATGGATTACCTCCGGTACCAGATCCGGATGATCGCCCTGATGGCCAGCCGGACCAAGGAGGACGCCGAACAGCTTGCGGGGATCCTCCAAGTGGCCTCCGCCGCCGAGACCATCTCCAACGGGGCCGGCGACATCGTGGACCTGCTCGAGCAACGGATCGAGGCGCGCCCGTTCCTGCCGTTTGTCCTGGGAGAGGCCGATGAGAAGCTCCGGGCTGCGCGTCTCCTGGCGGGGTCGACCATGGCGGGGCGGGCCATCGGCGACCTGCGGGTTGAGACCGAGACGGGCATGCGAATCATCGCCCTCCAGCGCGGGAGGAAGTGGAGGTACGACCCGGAAGGGGAGGCGATCTTGCGGGAGGGGGACCTCCTCGTCCTGCGCGGGACGGAGGACGGCTTTCAGCGCCTCGGCCGGTACGCTCGGGGTGAGGAAGCGTGGCCGGAGGCCGGAACGTGACCCTCGAAGAGACCCTGTTGGAGATGAAAGACACCTCCGAACTCATGGTGGACCTCGCCTACTCGGCCCTCCTCTACGGCAACGTGGAGATCGCCCAGCACGTCGTCGAGTTGGAGGATCGAATCGACGGGTGGGACCAAGAGATTCAGGAAGAGGCCATCCGGCGGGCCACCGAGGACGGGGACGTGGACAAGGCACTCGTCTTCATCCGCATGGCCTCCTCCATCGAGGACATCGCGGACGGGGCCCTCCAGATCGCCGACGTCGTCCTCCGGGACATCGAGCCCCACCCGGTCGTGGCCGAGGCGCTGAAGGAATCCGATACCAGCATCTCGACCCTCATCGTGCCTGATGGGTCCTCGACCGCGGGGCACACGCTCGGGGAGTTGAAGGTGGCCTCGGAGACGGGAGCCTGGGTCCTTGCCATCCGTCGCGAGGGGTCCTGGATCTACGGACCCGATGAGAACACATCCCTCCTCGCCGGGGACCTGCTGGTCGTCCGTGGCCCCATCGAGGGGGAACCCGAACTACGGCGGTTCCTGGCCGCGTGAGGGGAGGATAGCCCCGGGCAGATTCGAACTGCCGTCACGAGGTCTCTCCTCGGCGAGGACGATCCAGAGCCTCGCATGATTGACCGCTACACCACGGGGCTGCGGGGAGTCTGAGCTTGGCCTCGGGCTAAAAGCCTTCCGTCAGGGGTCTCGCCGGGCGACGGCGAGGGCGCGCAAGTCGTCGGGTCGGGAGGGCTCCAAAGTCTTGCGGGTCCAGTCCAGCATAGCCACCGGAGTGAGGCCGGCGTGGGAGAGCAAGCCCTCCATTACCTCGACCTCGTAGAGGGCCATGAGGGCCCGTTCCGTGAACGTATCGTCCAGCCGGTCCCCGCGGAGTACCACGTGCTTGAGCGTAATCTCTAAGGTGTGAGCCTCCCGGTCCACCCTCGACTTCCCCATGCGGATGAGGCGAATCCCCTCCCCCTCTCGTTCCAACCAGTCTTGGTAGCCGTCCCGCGTCCCTGGCTCATTCCACCATTCGAAGGCGAGGATCCCGCCTGGCTCCAGCCGATGCCGGAACCGGCGGAGGGCATCCCCCGCCTCTCCCCGAGGGACGTGGCCGAACGCTCCGAACATGCTGATAATGGCGTCAAATTGATCCTCCATCGAAAGTTCCCGCATGTCTCCGACGACGAATCGGGGCCCCGCTGGTCGCTCGCGGGCCTTCTCCCTCGCCACGGCCACGAAGGCCTCACTCCGATCGATTCCGAGCACATCGTAGCCTCGCGACGCGAGGACGAGGGCGTGGTTTCCAGTGCCACTTCCCAGGTCGAGGACTCGTCGTATCGGCCGCTCGGCGTATCGCTGGAAGACCTCCTCCAGCAGGGTCCCCTCTCTCTCGTAGTCTACAATCGAGCCGTAGATCAGGTCGTAGTACCGGGCGGATCGTTCGTAGAACTCCACGTTACTCTCCACCGGCCTGTTCCAGGCGACGGAGGACGAAGTCGCGCTCCAGCACTGCCAAG
The DNA here is from genome assembly GCA_046756285.1 of Thermoplasmata archaeon. Lineage (GTDB taxonomy): Archaea > Thermoplasmatota > Thermoplasmata > RBG-16-68-12 > JAJISG01 > JAJISK01. The sequence continues at coordinate 188 of JBHHWA010000232.1, read as the reverse complement.
AGGGGGGCGGCTCGGGGTCCAGATGGCTTCCCTAAGAGGACGGTGTAGAGGGCCGCGAAAAACCGCGTGGTCGATACCGGCAGATCCTCGTTGGTCAGGCGGACCATGGCCTCCTTGATTGCCTCCTCCCGCCAGGGGACGTCAGCGAGGGCGTCGTGGAGCCTCATCAAAGCTTCCTTCTCAGACGT
>JBHHWA010000231.1:0-2290 GCA_046756285.1 Thermoplasmata archaeon | reverse complement strand
GCGTCGAGGAGATGATCGAGGGGGTCAAGGACGGCATCTACATGAAGACGTTCACCGAGTGGAACATCGACGACAAGCGGTACAACGGCAAGTACGCGGGCCGTGAGGCCTACCGCATCGAGAACGGCGAGATCGGGGCCCCCGTGCGCAACACCGTCGTCGAGCTGACCACGCCCGCCTGGTGGTCCGCCGTCGACGCCGTGGGGAAGGACATCGAGTTCGAGGCGGGCTTTTGCGGGAAGTCCGATCCCACCCAGAGCCTCGACGCCATGATGGGCGGGCCCACGATACGGCTGCGTGATGTGTACCTGAGGTGATCACGATGGGTGACTACGCAGAGTTGGCCGAGCGCATCGTCCACCGGGCCGTAAAGCGGGGCGCCGACGACGTGGTTGCAGGGGTGGACGTCAACCGCTCCTACCAGGTCCGCTTCGCCCAGAACGAGCCCGTCATCAGCAACCGATGGCGGGAGACGGGAGCCTTCGCAGGCGTCGTCGTGCAGAAGCGGGTCGTGGGCACAGAGATCAAGGACTTGAGCAAGGTCGACAAAGCGGTCGACGACCTCGTGGCCACCGCCCGGAAGTCCCAGGAGAACCCCCAGTATGGGGGGATTGCCCAGGGCCCCTTCACGTACAAGCAGTCGCCTCCGGACCCAAAGATCCTCGACCTCACCGACGGTGGGGACCAGGTGTACGCGGCCGTGAATGCCGCCCTGGCGGAAGGGGCGAAGGAGACCGCAGGGAGCTTCTGGAAGTACGACAAAGAGAGCTTCCTTCACACCTCCAACGATGCGGTGGGCCACGAGCGAAGCGGGAGCCTGAGTCTCACGATTCGAGCCTTGACGGGCCCCGAGTCCAGCGGCCACGATGTCGCGTGCGCCACGAAGGCATCCGCGTTCCATCCGGAGGAAGCAGGACGGCACGCGGGAGAAATCGCGGCCCTGGCGAAGGACCCGAAACGAGGAGAGCCGGGGACCTACGACATCGTCTTCGAGCCGCTCCTCGTCGCGGGTCTCGTCAACGAGGTTGGGGGCCGGGCCTCCGCCTTCGCGGTCCTCGCGGGCCTCTCGCCGTTCAAGGACAAGCTGGGGGAAAAGGTGGCTGCGGAAGGCGTGAACGTCCACGACGACGGTAGCGCCGACACCCTCGGAGGCCGCGCCTTCGACGACGAGGGCGTGCCCACGCGTCCCATCCCTCTGGTCGAGAGAGGAACGTTGCAGACGTACCTCCACAACACCTCGACGGCGAAGCTTTTCAAGACAGAGACGACGGGCAACGCGGGCTTCATCTCCCCCGAGCCCCACGCTCTCTTCCTTGAACCAGGCGAATGGAGCCGGGACGAGATGGTGGCGGAGGTGAAGGACGGTCTTTGGCTCACAAACAGCTGGTACACGCGGTACCAGTCCTACATGACGGGCGATTTCAGCACGATCCCCCGAGATGGCATCTTCCGGATCCAAAACGGGGAAGTGACCGAGGTCTGGAAGGACGTGCGGCTCACGGACAACCTTCTCCACCTCTGGAGCCAGGTCGAAGGACTGGGGAAGGAGACCCAGCAGGTGAAGTGGTGGTACGAGGTGCCCACGCCCTCGGTTGTCCCCCACATGCTGGCCCGGGAGATTGGAATCACGCGGTCCGCCGAGTGAGGCAGCTCTCACTCCTCTCGCGGTTCCTCCATGGGCAAACGAAGTCCGTGGGATCGGGCAAAGCCGAGGGCCGCCTCGTACCCCGCGTCGGCGTGTCGCAGGACGCCCAGTCCCGGGTCCGAGGTGAAGACCCGCTCGATTCGCCAGCCGGCTTCCTCCGACCCGTCGGCCACCACGGTCATCCCTGCGTGGATGGAGTATCCGATGCCCACCCCCCCGCCGCTGTGAATCGCCACGAGGTCGGCCCCTGATGCCGTATTCAGGAGCGCGTTCAGAAGGGGCCAGTCCGCGACGGCGTCCGAACCGTCTCGCATGCCCTCGGTCTCCCGGGTGGGGGAGGCCACGGAGCCACTGTCGAGATGGTCGCGGGTGATTACGATGGGCGCTTCGAGGTCCCCGGATGCCACCATGTCGTTGATTCGAGTGGCGAAGCGTGCACGCTCGCCGAAACCCAGCCAGCACACCCGGGCCGGAAGCCCCTCCCAGGGCAGGTGCTTCTCGGCGAGGCGAATCCAGCGGGTCAGCTGGAGGTTGTCCGGGACGAGCTCGAGGACGACTTCGTCCGTCTGGAGGATGTCTCCGGGGTTCCCCGAGATCGCCACCCATCGGAAGGGTCCCCGGCCCTCCGTGAACATGGGGCGAATG
>JBHHWA010000230.1:0-2291 GCA_046756285.1 Thermoplasmata archaeon | reverse complement strand
AGATCGTGGTATTTCCCTTCGCGATCGAGGATATTCCGCCTGAACAGAACCACCTCTTTGAAGCCTCGTCCCTGAAACACATCGAGGGCTGGCTGATCATCGGCCGGGATTTCAGCGTAGAGACGGTCGAGGCCTTCCATTCTGGCGATGTCCATCAGTTCAACAATGAGCCCTGCGGCGAGCCCCCTGTGTCGGAACTCCGGGTCCACAACCACGCGTACGCCACCGAGATGCCGCCGCCACCCCTCCTTCCGGCGGTGTAGCGAAGCATCGGCGACGATGCGACCGTTCACGTCGGCGATGAGGGGTAACACGCGATCGTAGTCCAGGTTGTAAATCCACTGGTCGACGACCCGGATGTCCGTGACGTCATCCCTTAGAAAGCGTAGCTCATTCTCAGGAATATGCTTGAAGAAAAGGGCCAGCCTCTCCCGGTCTTGCTTGACCATCGGGCGCACTGTGATTTTGGTCCCGTCCTCGAGGACCCAGCTCTTCGGGAACTCCGCCAACAGTTCCGTTGCCTTTGTCACGATTCACCCCCGTTCTGCACCCCCATGCAGCGGCCTCCGTCCGCCAGGACCGTTAAATTGAGACCGCCCGTTTTTTACTTTCAGACAATCCCACTTCAAGCGCTTCTGGGCGCCGCCGTCCCGTCGTTCTGGCGCTCCCCGTCTCCACCCTCGCGTTTGGCCTTCACAGCCAGGACCGGACAAGGGGCCTTGCGGATGACCGTCTCCGCCACGCTCCCGAGGACGACATGACGGAGCCCGGTGCGGCCATGGGTCCCCACCACGATCAAGTCCGCCTCCTCAGCCTGGGCCTGCCTCACGATGACCTCGGCTGGAACCCCGACTAGGACCTTCCAGCGGGCGTGCAGCCCGAGAGGCCCGACCGCTCGCCCTCTGCTCCCAAGCTCTCTCTCGAGGGGCGCAAGGTATCGCTCTATCCACCGATCTGGAGGCGGGACCGGCTGGTCGGCCAGCCCGGCCAGTTCGTTCGGGTGAATCACATGGAGCAGAATCACGTCGGCCCCCAGGAGGTCGGCCAGTGTCAGGGTATAGCGCCAGGCCCTCTCGGAGACCGGAGACAGGTCGGTCGCCCACAGGATGCGCCGTACCGCCGTCGCGGTGCGATCCTCGTGCCCAGGCCGGAGCGCGAGGACTGGGACGGGGACGGTACGGAGCACCGCTTCGGTGACGCTCCCTACTACCAGATGGGCGAGGCCGGTCCGCCCGTGGGTCCCCATCAGGATCAGATCGACGTCGCTTCGTGTAACGGCCCAGGCGATCCCGGGTACCGGCTCGCCCACCTTGACCTTGACCTCAACCGACAGGAACCGCCGGACCTCTTCTGGTACGACCGTTTCGAACCAGCCTTGCATCCGGTCGCGGACGTTACTCAGGACCTCCACTTGCGTCTTCCCCTTCCCTCTCCCCACCTCCTCGACCAGGTCAAACCCCGGGAGGGCATGGAATAGGATGAGCTTGGCATCTGCACGCATCGCCAGGCGCGCACCGAGGCGACATGCAGCCTCGGCGGAGGTGGAGAAGTCCGTGGGGACGAGAATCCGAGTGATCTTTACTTTATCGCTCATTGCCTTCGACCTCCCTCGATCATGTCAGGAGAATCAGGATAGTGACACCAGCTGCCCTAGCGGCGTCAGCCGTTCGTATGCCTCACGGAGAGGACCCGGATCCCCGCCCCTTCGAGGAGACGAAGGATCTCTTGAGGGTCAAAGGCCTGGAACCGCAAGACAAGCGTGCGGTCGATTACCTGCCCGGTGTTGGCAGGTTCGGTCCACGCCATCAGGAAGCTTCCAGCGTGAGAAGGAAAATCGCAAGGGCGCACGACCACTCTGTGCCCGTCATCCAGAGGCAAGGTATGGGGGAAGCCAGTGATCCCCCTCCTCTGCACCCCGTAGCTACACAAATCGGTCCGCCTTATCACCCAGTAAAGTCAGCAAGGGGAGTGCCATCGAGACCAGACCACTCCAGGCAGGGGTTAAGCTATGAATTCTTGAGGAGAAGAGTGAGCAGAGAGGACAGGATGGAAACGGAATCTCCCGGACCACCCGAGACACGCTTGCCCCAGGATGGTTAGGGGACGAGAATCGAAAAAGGCTGAGTAAATGGGCAGAACGGGGTCCTGGTTACATGGGACAGTCGTGTCCCATGTCTTGATGTTGTCCCAGGAAAAGATCAGCTGTCGGCTATCAGCAGTCCGCTAAAAAAGTGATGGTTGGAAGCCGGATGCTCACCGACGTGAAGCCGATTGCTGACTGCCGACCGCTG
>JBHHWA010000229.1:0-2312 GCA_046756285.1 Thermoplasmata archaeon | reverse complement strand
ATGAGCCTGTCAATGCAGTAGCTGCCTCATAGCGGCCTGCCGAGTTCCGTAGGCAGGAACTCGACATAGAGCCTCCTGAAGGAGTGAGTGCGCGTTCCCAACGCTTTCTCACCCGGAAACTAGTCGAGACATAAGAGGACCTTTCCCACGATGTGCTCCGGGGAAATCGGGCCGAAGTCCCGGCTGTCCGTACTATGCCGTCGGTTGTCTCCCATGAGGGAGATCTGGGAGCCCTCGACCCGTGAGATCCGTTTTACCAAGAACCGGTTCTCGAAGGGGTGGTGTAGGACGACGAGGTCCCCCACCGAGGGACGTCCCCAAAGGTAGGGCAGCGGGCTCACGATGACTTGGTCGCCCTCCCGCAGGGCGGGCTCCATACTCCGATCCTGGATCCGGAAGCGGCGTAAGGGCGACATCAGCGGGTCACAACCTCAGCCCGCAGCGGGAACCACCATCTCGCGTCCGGTGGGGTAGTGCGACCCCGTACGGACGGGCGTCACGTCCTTCGTCTTCCAGAAGATTTCGGCGATTTGGTTCACGGTGTCCAGGAGGTCTTCCCCGACCTGCAGATCGGTGGTCTGCTTGGATTGGGAACCAAGCATCATCACCTTCCAGACGAGGTCGTGGAGATTTGGGAAGGCCTCCGCGTGATCCGGTTTGAAGTAGTCTCCCCAGAGGATGCGAACCTCGTGCTTGCAGATTTCGGCGTGTTTCTCCTTGATCTCGGTGTAGCGGGCAATGCCGTGGGCGTACTGTTCCGTATCCTCCGGCGCCGGCGCTCCTTTGGCCTTCTCCGTTAGCTCCCCGATGAGGGTGTCCATCCGGATGACCGTATGGGCGGCAAGCTGGGCATAGTGCGGGTCGTAGATACCGCACGGGATGTCACAATGCGCATAGGCGGTCTCCTCGGGCAAGATCCGCTCTAGGATGTGCCTAACGATTTTCCTTCCAATTTCCATTTTCAAACCTCCCCTTCAGTCCGTCTCCACGGGCATGGAAGACGAACCGCGTCGAAGGTACCGCGAGGAAGGCGCTGGCCTTCTAAAGTCTTGGTGCGAGCTCGGAGGCGGTCGAAGAACGTTTGAAAGAGCCAATGGAAATGGCCAGCTTCCAGAGGGCCCAGGCGAAGGGAGCTGAGGTCCTCGCACATCGAACGACTGTTGAAGAGGCTAGCCTCGTCGACCCCCAGCGCATCCAAACGGATTTACGCACAGATCAATTGGGAGAAAGGATGACGGGGCCCCCCGGGATGGTCCATCCCCCCACGGTGCTAGCCGCAAGCGGTGCCGGGCTCCCGGACGAGCTCCGCGCTCTCTACCGGGAACGCCGGAACGAAATCGAGACGCGGTTGAGGGAGTTCCGTGCGATTTGGGAGGCGGGTAGCGACGAGGATCTCTTCGCTGAGATGACCTTCTGCCTCTGTGCCATTCAGACGTCGGCGCGCGTGAGCGATCGGACCACACGAAACCTGCGGGATCGAGGGCTCCTCCGCGCAGGCTCGCGAAGACACATCCGGGACGTACTTCGAGGGGGCTACGTCCGCTTTCACGAAAACAAATCCCGGTGGATCGTGGAGGCCCGAAGGCGTTTCATGGAGCCCAACCCGACGATTCGACAAGACTTGGAAAAGCGAGCCCACTCTCCGCCCGCCCTCAGGGACTGGCTCGAGGAAGAGATCCGGGGGCTGGGACCGAAAGAGGCCTCCCACTTCCTGCGGAACATCGGCCTTGGTGAGAACCTGGCTATCCTGGACCGCCACATCCTTACAAACCTCCGGGAGCTCGGTGTCCTCGACGCCCTGCCTCCCAACCTGACGCGAACCCGCTATCTCGAGATTGAGGAGCGTCTCCAGGCGTTCTGCGAGCGGGCGAACGTCCCATTGGGACACATGGACCTCCTTCTCTGGGCCAAGGAGACGGGATTTGTCTTCAAGTGACGCGGATCCGACTGGGATTCGGCGGCGGTTCATCGTTGTGGGTCACGATGCGAACACGGCCGGCGATTTCGCCCTCAATGATCTGGCAGGGGCCACGGGTCGCCTGGACATCCTGCTTCGTTGCGTGAACTCCGCCTTCATGCTCTCCCATGACCTGCGCCGGGACACCGAAATCTACCTCGTCCTTCTCGGCCCGCCACGCCCTCCCCGGACACTCCACCTGCGAGGTGATCAGCTGCGACACCTTAACCCGGACGAGCGTAGCACCGCCGCTCTGCTCCGCCAGGCTCTGCGCTCCCCCTCTGACGGCCAGATCACTCCAGGGATTCACGTGAACGCCCGCGGTCTCTCTTCCCTTCTCGAGACATTCCGGGAT
>JBHHWA010000228.1:0-2312 GCA_046756285.1 Thermoplasmata archaeon | reverse complement strand
TCTTCGTGAGCTTCTTCAACCTGGGCGCCTGGGGAGCCGTCTACCCCTACACCACTGAACTGTTTCCCACGCAGTACCGGGCCACGGGCTTCGGGGTCGCGGAGGGTGTCGGGAAAATCACGGCCATCCTCGCCCCTCTCGTCTTTGCCGCCCTCCTCATTTCGACAGAGGGTGTCTTCTGGCCTCTGACCTCGGTGGCTCTCCTCATGCTCGTGGGTGGAGTGATCGCGGGCGTCTTCGGTCCCGAGACGAAAGGCCAGCCCTTTGGTTGAGCGCGTCCTCGGGCGTTCATCGCGACGACCTCACCCCCCCTTACGGAGGCGAGATTCGAGAGGGGAAAATCAGTAGTTCAGAGAAGAGTTGAGGATCTCTCCCTTGGATAAAGGACTCGAGGGAGGCCTTCCGCCGGGCCCAGGGCCGGACCTAGTCCTCCGGCTCCTTCTTCGTCTCGAGAACCACGTTCTTGACGGTCGGCGACTCCTCCTCCTCCTCGTCGATGTAGGTGAGGTAACCCGATCCGACATTGAGGTGAACCACGCTCACCCCCTTCTTCACGTCCACCATGGTCTTCTCACTTTTTCGCTTCATCAGGAGCGAATTTCCTTCCCCAGGCGCCTATTTAATGCCTCGAGGGTAAAACTCACAAGTGATAATCAGCCAGGAGCGCCACGCTTCGGAATGCAAGGTTTAACAACGAACGCACGCTAGAATAAGGCGGAGTGGACCGAGCGATCGACATTTGGCTCGTCTCATGATTTCGGCAGTTGTCTTGGCCGCAGGGACGTCTTCGCGCATGGGACGCCCCAAACCGCTCCTGGAAATCGGGGGCCAGAAGCTTCTCGAGCGCGTGCTCGAGACCGTCCAGGCGTCCCTCGCCGAAGAGGTCGTCGTGGTCCTGGGGAGTGAGGCGGACCGGGTTCTCGAAGAGATTCCTCTCGGTGGCGCGAACGTGGTCGTCAACGAGCGGTACCCCGAAGGGATGAGCACCTCCATCCGGACGGGGATCCGGTCCTTGTCTCCGGATGCCGAGAGCTCGTTTGTCGTCCTAGGAGACCAGCCCTTTCTCCAGCCGGCTACCCTGGACGCCCTGGGGAAGGAGTGGGAAGCCACGCAAGCCCCCGTCCTCATCCCGACGTTTCGCGGCGTTCGTGGGAATCCCGTGCTGCTCGACCGGTCTGTCTTTGACGACGTGCAGCGCATCACGGGCGACAGGGGATGTCGAAGCATCTTCGGGAATTACGAGGGCCGGATCGTGGAAGTTCCCGTGACGGATCCCGGCGTCCTCCTGGACATCGATACGGAAGAGCAGCTTCTGAGGGTCACCCAGAGCCGGGAGGGGGGAGTAGCGCTGGAGAACTTGGCTTTGGAACTCCACCAGGAGGGAGAGGGCCACCTACCCGCCGTGTCGCATGGGCCCTCGCACTTTGGCCAATCAATCGCGGAGGATCCTGTGGATCTGGCCCTCGACCTCCGGCGGCGCGGTGAGCCCTTCGTGCTCGCGACCGTGGTTCGTGCCGTTCGGCCCACCTCCGGCAAGCCCGGGTTCAAGGCCGTCATCCGCCCGAACGGGGAGATGACGGGTTGGATCGGCGGCGCATGCTCCCAGTCCATCGTCATCGCCGAGGCGCTCACGACCCTAACGGACGGCCGACCTCGCCTCGTAAGCTTCTCCCCAGACCCTTCGCCCGCCCCTCGGGAGGAAGTGACCCAACACCCTATGGTGTGCGAAAGCGGTGGGGAGATGGAGATCTTCCTGGAACCCAACAGCCCGACCCCCCAGATCCTGATCGTTGGCGAGTCTCCGCTCGGGCGAGCGCTGGCGTCCCTGGGCCGCCTCCTCGGCTATCGAGTCGCGGTGGCGGCCATCGGCGCAAGTCCCGAGCGTTGGGCCGATGCGGACGTCGTCCTACCTGAGGTCGAGAACCTCGGCGCACACTTGACGGCTAGCACCTACGCCATCGTCGCCACCATGGGGCGTTACGATGAGACCGCCCTCCTCCAACTCCTCGACGCCTCCGTGCCCTACATCGGCCTGGTGGCTAGCCGTCGGAGGGGGGAGAGCGTGATGGACAAACTGCGACGGGAGGGGGTCTCCCAGGCCGCACTCGAGCGCATTCGGAATCCCGCGGGCCTCGACCTCGCGGCGAAGACCCAGGAGGAAATCGCACTGAGCATCATGGCTGAGGTGACGGAAATTCGACGGCGGGAGACCAAAGAGACGGTGGGGGAAGAGTCGCCGACGGCCGCGCCGATGACAGCGGTAGATGTCGTCTGTGGGATGACCGTGGACCCGACGACCTCGTTGCATGCCG
>JBHHWA010000227.1:0-2315 GCA_046756285.1 Thermoplasmata archaeon | reverse complement strand
ACCCTGAACATCGTCAACTTGGGAGGTCCCCACACCTTCACGCTCTTCGATGACGTGAACGCCGACATTCCCAAGGAGATAGGTGCCCTCCAAATCTACTACAACACACACGTAAGGCTCGTCGACCTCAACTTCAGTGCGGGTCAGCAGCGCTCCCATACCTTCACCGCACCCGCGGTGGAAGGCGACTATCCCTTCGTCTGCATGGAACCGGGCCACGCCGCCCTCGACATGTTTGGCACCATGACCGTCACCTCGGAAACGCCGGAGGAACCAAGCGGCACCGATCCCCTCCTCATCGGCATCGTCGTCGCCGTCGTGGTCATCGTGATTGCCGTCGCGGCCGTGTTCCTCCTTCGCCGGAGGAGCTAGATCCTTGGGACCGCTGGCGCGGGCACCGGACCTTTGGCGAAACTGACGGGAATGGGAGGGCCTGGACCCTGCCTGGCCGGAGGCGGGCCAACTCGGTCGTCGTGAGGTCCCAACGTGGAACGGTCCTATGGGCAGTGGGGTGCCTTGCTTGGACTCGTGAGTGTCCTCCTGGTCGCCCTCCTCCTTCCTCCCCTGGACACAATCCTGGAGTCCCACGAGGGTCTTCACCACCTCCAACACGGTCTCGCCCTCGTCCTCGGCATCGCGGCCGGATGGGCCTCGTATCAACTCCTCGCCACGGCGGCCGCCCGGGCCTCTGGAGACGCTCAGGCTTTCGCCCGGGACCTCCTCGTTGCGAGTCGCAAGACCAACCCCGGAGGCTACGTCTCCCTCCTTGTGGCGGCCGGCCTCCTCGTCTTTTGGCACATTCCGTTCTTTTTCAACCTCGCCGTGGTGGACGATGCCGTCCACATCTTGGAGCACCTCTCGATCATCGTCGCGGGCGGCGCGGTGGGGTTCGGCCTCCCCCTCATGAGCAAGTGGACCCGGCTGGGCGTCGTCCTCATCACGGTGTTGTCGGCCCTCTTCCTCTCCGTCATCCTGGTGGTCTTCGAGCTTCACGTGTACGAGGTGTACCCGCGCGAGCACGAGCTGGTCTTCGGCGTCGCCATGATCTACGCCATGATGCCATTGATGTTGGTGGCCGTGTATCGGTTCCTCGTAGCGCAGGTGTCATAGAGGTAGCCTCGAGAACCCTCGGGGCGTGGAACTTCAACGCCGGGAACGACGACGACTCGGCCTACTCCTCTTGCTCCGGCGGTGTTCCCTTGCCCCGCCAGATGAACCAGAGGACCGCCAAGAGGCCGGCCACGGCACCCACGGTCACGATCGTCGGGATGTAGTCGGGCGGAGCGGCAAGCAGGCTGAAGGAGTACTGCACCTCGACGGCCTCGGCCCCCATGTTCTGCCAGGAGACCATGTAGAGCTCCGAGCCCGGAATGGCCCACTCCCCCTGCTCGGTGAGGGTCGTGTTGGAATAGTAGATGCGATACCCGGTGCCACCTTCATGGTCGTGGATATCGAAGTAGACGGCCGGACCTGCCCCGTTATTCACGCTCCAGAAGTAGCGCAATGTCTCCCCCGCGTGCCCCGGAATTCCCATGTCAGCCAGGAAAGCGTGGAAGATGTCGGTCTCGTTGAGGCCGTCGCCGTCCAGATCCGAAATCGTCCCTGCCGGCGTCAGCATGAAGGAATCGGAGACGGCAACGGAGCCACCCCCGCCCGCATGCGCCTGCACACCGGGAGGAACGAAGGTGAGCAGAAGGGCCCCAAGGAGGACCACCAGGGCGGGGGAACGCATCGTTTTACCCACTCCCTACTGTTATTTCAAACGTCGCCGTGAGGTCAAAACCGTCCAGCCGGGTGAAACGCAAAGCCACGAGCCACCTGCCGAATTGAGAGAGGGCGGGGGTCTCCCCGCCAAAGTGGTTTCCGTGGGGCCCGGGCAAGTTGATCTCCTGGGGAGGCAGGGCGCTGTCCAAATGGGTCAGGGTCAGGGTGGCATTCCGGGCGTCGCTGTACGGGTTCCCGGTGCCCGCGTCGAAGAGGAGCACGCTGAACACGTAGACGCCGGGGAAGGTGGGGTAGGGAATGATGTCAAGGTCCATCCGGATGCCCTGGTCGGTCGCGCTCATGGAGAGCGGTGCGCTGGTGTCTCCCCCGGAGAGCGAAAGGGACGGACTCATGGAGGTGAGCAGACCCGCCAGGATCAGGATGGTGGCGCCCAGGATGACCTCGATTCGGACGTTGCGGACGACCCGTCCGACCGCGGTCGAGGGATCCGGAGAGGGCAACAGCCGGTACCGGTTGTAGGCGCCTACGGCGGCCATCGGGACGAAGAGGGAGGCCTTGCTCAGAACAACCAGGCCGTAGGAGGTGCCGAA
>JBHHWA010000226.1:0-2321 GCA_046756285.1 Thermoplasmata archaeon | reverse complement strand
CTCAGCCTCTGGATGAGAAAGGATTACTTCAATGTGGATAAGGTGGTCGACGTCTTGGGAAATGTCCCCCCTCAATTGATACAGAGTGCCTTTCAAATGCTCAGGCCCATGGGGCACTTCTCCAAGTTCGTAAACCTAGCCGACAAGTTCCACGACGATGAGTTCGTCGATGTCTTCTTCGCGATGGAGACCTGGGTCAACGATAACGTCCCCTTTCCGGGGGAGGCCTTTCGGAAGTACATCAAGGACTGCTATCAGGAGAATCTTCTCTGCCAAAACAAGTTGGTGGTAAGTGGGCAGCATGTGGATTTAAAGAAGATCACGGGGTCTCTGCTCATCATCGCCGCGGCGAAAGACCACATCTGTCCTCCAGAGTCGGCCACCATCCTGCAGCATTTAGTGTCGAGCGACGATAAGCAGGCGGTCGTCCTCCCCGGCGGCCACGTGGGGGTTCTGTCGGGAGGGGTCGCGTCTAAATCCCTCTGGCCGACCCTAGGAGATTGGCTCGCAGCACGGTCCGCAGCCGCTTGACCCTCGATCGCCTAACCCTAAGAAACCCTGCGTTAAGGAGTCTGTCATGGCCGAGGAAAAGGTAAAGAACCCCTTCATGGAGATGTACTCCACGTGGGAAAAGATGATGGCGGAGTCGTTCGACTCGATGATGCGGAACCCCGCCTTTGTTGCCAACATGGCCAAGGCCTTCGAAAATTCCCTGATCTCTAAAGAGCAGATTGATAGAAGTGTCCAGGACACGCTTCGTGCGATGAGCCTTCCATCAACAAGGGATATCGCCCAGATCATGGATGCCTTGGGATCGCTCAGGGTCGCCGTGGACGAGCTGAGAGGGAAGGTCGACTCCCTGCTGCAAAAACCCCCTGCCTCCCCTTCCTCGTGAGGCTGTCCTGAGGAAGCTGTTGGTCGTCCCTTACAGCTCGCCGAAGAGATAGATCTCGCCCGTGGGCTGAGGGACGCCGTCCTCCGGCTCCAGCGTTACTGCCGCTGCAGTGATCTCTTTCAGTTCCTTTGGCACCTTTACCCGAAGCAGTCCTTCGCCTCGCTGGTCTGTCTGAAAGATGCCTGCGCTAATCTTGGCCTTCTTGGTGATGAACCATAGCTGATAGATCTTTCCAGGCGGCGCAGGGGGAAGGTTGTAGGCCCGGAACTCCCATGTGTTGGGCTCGATGTGCCAAAAGATCCTTCCGACCGCCTGGGGGCGTCGCTCCAACCCGCCGAGGTTCACCACCCTGACGCCGGGCGACCGCAAAGATTCAATGAGCTCTTGCTGGACGCCTAAAATCGCCGTAAGCCGCTCGAGTTCCGCCCGCCGCTCGGCAAGCTCGGTGCGGTACTCGACAAGTTGCCACCCCAAGAACCCCGCAAAAAGGACGAGCGCGACACCGGCAGCCCAGGCCAGGGGCCGTTGTCTCAGCCACACGCCAGGCTTGGCGGGCCCCGTGTCTGCCTCCGGAGGTCTCTCTCGCGCAACGGCTCGAGACAGCAACCGCTCCTTTGCACCAGGCTCAGGGCTTGTCGGAGGTACCACATAGGCTAGGAGACCGCTCACTCGCCGATACTCGTCCAGTTCGCGCTGGCAGTCGGGGCATCCGGTCTCAAGATGCGCCTCGAGCTCGCGGGCAGACGCGGGATCGAGGGTCCCCAAGGCGTAGAGGGCGCATAGCTCCCGGAGTTCCTCGTGGGTCATAACGTGCCTTCCTCGAGATAAGGCTTTAACTTCTCGCGCAGGCTGAGCATGGCAAGCCGGATCCGCGTCTTGACCGTCCCCACAGGCTGCTCGAGCCGCTCGCCGATTTCAGTGTGACTCAGTCCCTCGAAATACGACAGTTCGACGGCGATGCGCTGGAGCAGGGGGAGGGCGGCCATCGCCTCTCGCACAGCCCGGGCCCGCTCCGCAGCCACCATCTCAACTTCGGTGGTCCCGCTTGGCGGTTGCGGAGGGGAAGGCCTCGCTTCCTCGCGCCTCCATCCTCTTGAAGCGGCCTGGGATCGCAGGCGATCGATAGCCCGAGATCGGACGAGAGTCACCAGCCAGGCCTCAACGGGCCCCCGGGCTGGATCATACCGGGCGGCCTGGTGCCATACCTGCAGGAAAACGTCCTGGATGACCTCTTCGGCGTCGGGAGGGGTGGCCAATATCCGAAAGGCCAGCGGATAGAGGAGGCGGGTGTACCGGTCGTATAGCACGCCTAGGGCGTGCTCATCCTTCCGGACGAGCCTTTCGATCAAGGCACGGTCGGACAGGGACTCCATGCTTGAACGCCTCGGCGTCTTGCCTCTGTTGCATTATACGAGGGCACTTGCTT
>JBHHWA010000225.1:0-2330 GCA_046756285.1 Thermoplasmata archaeon | reverse complement strand
TCTTCATCACCCAAAACTGCGGAGCCGTCCCGGAAACGCTCTTGGAGAGCGAGCTGTTCGGCCACAAGCGAGGGGCGTTCACAGGAGCCGTTCAGGACAAGAAGGGCCTCTTCGAGGTGGCAAATGCGGGGACCATCTTCCTGGACGAGGTCAGCGAGATGAGCCCGGCGATGCAGGTCAAGCTCCTCCAGGTTCTCCAAGAGGGGAAGTTCCGGCGGATAGGGGAAACCGAGCACAGGCATGTCGATGTCCGGACCATCGCGGCGACCAATAAAGACCTCGAGGCCGAGGTCGAAAAGGGCACCTTTCGGGTCGATCTCTACTATCGCTTGAACGTCTTTCCGATCAGGATCCCCCCCTTGAGGGAACGGAGGCAAGACATCCCTCTGCTGGCTGAACATTTCCTGGAGAAGTACTGCAAGAAGATGAACAAGCAGGTCGCCGGGTTTAGCCAAGACGCCATGGAGTTCATATGTGGCTACGACTTTCCAGGCAACGTTAGGGAGCTGGAGAATCTGATCGAGCGGGCGGTGATCCTCAGCTCGGGATCGAAGCTCGAGTTCGGCGAATGGCTTCCAAAACCTCGGATTGCCCCTCGGGGGACAGGGATCTCGACCCTCGAAGCGGTGGAACGGGACCACATCTTGGAGCGGATGCAGGCTCGAAGGGGCAACATGGGGCTGGTGGCCAGCGATCTGGGGATTAGCCGAACGACCCTGTGGCGCCGGATAAAGAAGTATCAGATCGAGACCCGGGCCACCGTGCGAGCCGAAGATGCAGAATGAAACGAGATGAAACACCCCTTCCATTTCGAAAGACCTTCACCTCTGTAACCCTTTCCGCGGGAGCACGAGACGGCTTGAGTTTTCAGCAACTCTCGGGCGCTGTTAACTCCTGAACACTATGGTTAATTCCTAACAGCATCTCTTGCTTGACAAGGTGCCTGAGGGGTGGATACAAAAAGGTCACCGCGAAAAAGGAGTCTGCGGTGGAAACACGGAATGCATCGGAAGGTCCGCATCGAGCAACATCAGAGCGCCAGATCCGGGAGCTCGAGGCGCTCTACGAGATCGGCCAATCCCTGAACTCCATCCACGACCTCGAGCGTTTGCTCAGGTTCGCCATAGAGCGGGTGGGCTCCCTGTTGGTGGTAGAGGCCGCGTCTGTGATCCTGTTACACGAAGAGCGGCAGGAGCTGTACTTTGAGGTCGTGGAAGACAGCCGTGAAGGAGCGGAACGGAGACTTCGAGAGGTGCGGTTCCCTGCCGATCAGGGGATCGCTGGCTGGGTCGTCCGGGAAGGGGTCTCCATCGTGGTGCCAGACGTGGAACAAGACCCCCGATTCTATCGGGGCGTGGACGAGCAGACCGCCACGAAAACAAAATCCCTGCTCTGCGCTCCGCTCAGGACCAAGGACCGCATCCTCGGCGTACTGAACGCCGTCAACAAGCGCCATGGCCCCTTTTTACAAGAGGATGTCCGCCTGTTGGAGGCCTTCGCGAGTCAGCTCGCCATTGCCATCGAGAACGCCAGCCTGGTCCAAGCGTTGCAGGCGGCCCAGGAACGGCTGCGGGAGGAGAACCTGTACCTCCGAGAGGAGGTGGGGCACGTGGTGCGGTTCGAGACCGTAGTCGGCGAAAGCCCTAGCATGCAGGGAGTTTATGCGCTCGTCGAGCGGGTCTTGAACACGACGGCCACGGTCCTGATCACGGGGGAAAGCGGCACGGGAAAGGAGCTCATCGCCCGGGTCATCCACTACAAAGGACCGCGCGCCCAGAGCCCCTTCATCGCCGTCAATTGTTCGGCCATCCCGGAGACGCTCTTGGAGGCCGAGCTTTTCGGCTACGAGAAGGGGGCCTTCACCGGAGCGGCCAAAAGGAAGCCGGGCCGCTTCGATCTGGCTGCCGGGGGGACGCTCTTTTTGGACGAGATCGGGGAGATGAGCCCGGCTTTGCAGGCCAAACTTTTGCGGGTTCTGCAAGAGAAGCAGTTCGAGCGTTTAGGTGGGACGGAGACCATCGCGACGGACGCCCGAATCATCGCGGCGACGAACCGCGAGCTCGAAGCGCTCGTCAAGGCCGGGCAGTTTCGGGAGGACCTCTTCTATCGCCTCAATGTCTACCCGATTCCCCTTCCGCCATTAAGAGAGCGGAAGGAAGACACCCTCCCCTTGGCGCACCACTTCCTCCAGAAGTCCAGCCGGGAGCTTCGGAAGGATGTCCCTAGGCTCTCCAAGGAGGCCAGGGAGTTGTTCATCAACTACCATTGGCCGGGTAACATCCGCGAGCTGGAAAATGTCATGGAGCGGGCGGTGATCCTCTGTCGAGAAT
>JBHHWA010000224.1:0-2331 GCA_046756285.1 Thermoplasmata archaeon | reverse complement strand
TTTTCGAACACCTGAAGGGGCAAGTCCGCGTTGGCGTGTGGCATTACAGAGCTAACGTTACGTGCAGGGACGTGCCCGCGTGCCTCCCGGATGCAACTCGTGGGAGGCCCCAGGCCGAAGGGGTGATACCGCAGCAGCCTTCCTGCATCGATTCCAGAGCTTCCATGGCTGGCTCCCCCAGGGCCTGCGCCCATGTCGGTTCAGCGGCCCTCCTATCCTGGCTAAAGAGGTTCGGGCGTAGCGCGTGGGGGTCACCCGTAAGCCCTTATAGGGTCACTTGGCTCCGTGCCACGGGGGGAGCCACCTCTGGATAGGGAGAGGAGCGGTTGAAGCCATCCGACCGAGAACGGGCCCGGCAGATCATCACGGAGGAGTACGACCTTGCGGCCCGAGTATGGGACCGTGTCTTCGTGCCCCCAACCACCCCAGCCCGAGAGCGGTTGCTGGAGCTGGCTCGCCTCGCGCCTGGCGAAAGCGTCTTGGACATCGGAACGGGGACGGGCGCTGCTGCCCTCCTCGCGGCCGAGCGGGTCGGAACGGAAGGCAAGGTCATGGGCATCGACCTCTCGGATGGGATGCTCAAGCAAGCTCGGGCCAAGGCGGCCCAGTGGGGGTTGGGCAACGTCGAGTTCCGCAAGATGGACGCGGTCTCTCTGGAGATGCCAGGCGGGATCTTTGACGCGGTCATCTCGTCCCTCGGCACCCCCGAAGGGGCCTCCGATGACGACGCGGCGCTCATCGAATGGCGAAGGGTCTTGAAGCCGGGTGGCAGGCTCTGTCTTTGCGAAGGGTCAGGAACATCCGACGACGAGGTGGTCTTCGAGGAGGTGTTCGCGAAGTACCGGGTCACCGACCCGAGTCCCGAGCTGGCGGCAAGACGGCGGTTGAAGGCGCTGACGGCAGAGGAAGCGAAAGACGTCCCCCGTCTCAGATTTTCGAACCCGTCCGGGGCAAAGCGCCTCATTGAGGCAGCGGGCTTCAGGGATGTCCGGGTCATCAACGAGACGTTCGAGAATTTCTTTCCGAACGCGCAGGCGGCCCTGGACCTCAACCTGCTGTGGATACCTGCCGAATACGCAGCGATGCCCCAGGATGCGAGGCGGGCGTTTCGGCGCGAGGTACTGAAATCGCTCCGGTCCTTGGAATCTCCTGAGGGTTTTGGGAGGGCCGATGTCGCCTTTGCCCTGGGTGTGCGGCCGGCGGAGTAGGGGTTGGCGCTCTCCCTGGTGAGTTCGGTTCAGGGACGTCTCAAGGCCCAGTCGTTGAGCAGGCGACGTTACAGGGGTAATGCTACTGCGCTGGTCGACTTGGATGGGATGTATCTGTCGATTGTAGCGATCCAGGGACGTGCTACGTGTGTTCATATGAGGCCTTCCGGCGCGGCCGGGCACGAGATGGCCCCTCCCAAAGGAGACCGAGGGGGATCTGTTAGGCGGGGACTTGTGCATCCAGCCACCTCGAAACCTGCCGAAACACGCGCACCTCGAAGCCTTCGAAGTAGTGCTCGCCTCCATCAACTCGGATGAACTTCACGCCAGGACTGGACCGCGCCGCATCGTTGGCCGCGGGGAAGGAAGCGATCGGGTCCTGAGCACCATGAACCATGAGAACAGGGGCTATGAGGTTACGAAGAACCTTCGCTGGATGTACAGCCTCGAACTCACGGACTAGCGTGATGCCGAGGGAAAGACCCGCCAGGTCTAGCGTGCCCCTCGCGTACGCCGCAGCGAAGGCCGAGGGAGTGAACCACTTCTTGGCCCAAGGGGTTTCGGGCTCGAGGAAGCCCCGTCTGAAGTCAAGAATGGAGCTCAGAAGGACCAGCGCGAAGGGGGTTCGGGGGGCTTGCGCGGCGTAGATAACGGCAATCCCGGCTCCGAAGCTGGTTCCTACGATGCCGATGTGAAGCGCGCGCCGGCCTCTGAGGAACCGAACGGCTGTGGCCAGGTCCTCGACTTCACCCGCGATGGTCATTTCCTCGAGCCTTCCCTCGCTCTCTCCGTGACCCCGGAAGTCAAACCGAAGGCTCTCGAAGCCATGTCTCGCGAGGGCCTTGGCCAAGGCAGGATAAAAATCGCCATAGTCCTTCTCGACTAGGATGCCGTGCGCGAGGACGACCCCGGCCTTTGGGCTCCCCTCCACCGATCGGTATATCCCGGAAAGTCTCACTCCGTCGCTGGACTCGAAGGTCACTTGCTCCTCGGACAAACCCCCTTCCCTCACGACGACTATGTAGTAGGCTGCGCCCTAATAGTTGGGACTGTTTCAAAGTAACGTTACAGGGCCAATGCTACCGAAGTCCCCTGCCCCGTCAAGGCATATATAGGCAAGAGG
>JBHHWA010000223.1:0-2347 GCA_046756285.1 Thermoplasmata archaeon | reverse complement strand
CCGATGATGAGGAAGATGCCGAAGATCTCCAGGCCCACCTCGAAGGCGAGGTAGGTGTTGCCGACGAGGAAGGGCGCTCCGAAGACCGCGATGGCAATGTCGTAGTCCAAGGCGACCAGGATCGTGCCGAGGAGGAGGACGATGAATCCCGTGTAGATCAGGGTGTGGAGGAGGCCTGCGTACACCTGATTGAGGACCTTGCGCTGGAGGAGGCCGACGCGAATGAGGTTCCCCATCCGCTTCCTCACGGACTCCTGGGGGTTGGCCCGCTTCACCTGCCGCCAAGTCCGCCACCGGAGGAACAGCCCGACGAGGAGGATGGCCAGGGCGATGGAGAAGGCGATCATCATGGGTAGGAAGACCTGCGCCCCGATGATGGCGAAGTGCTCCCGTTGCGGCTCCTGGGCGAGGGCCCCGAGGATGCCTCCGGCCCATCCCATCCCGCGGACCACGGAGGCCCGTGGTTATAACGGTTGGCAGGCGGCCGACGGGTCACATCGGGGCAGATTTATAGGGCACCCGCAGTCCGTTTCCCCAGCTCATGGACATCATTGTCTGCGTCAAGCAGGTGGCCAACCCCGAGCTCCAGTATCGAATCCGGGACGATGCCCTTGACATCATGCGGGACAGCCTGACGTTTCAGGTTAACGGGCCGGACGAGTACGCCTTGGAGGAGGCGGTCCGGCTCAAGGAGGCCCACGGCGGCAAGGTAACGGCCCTCGCGGCCGGGCCCGAACGCGTGACCGAGGTCCTCCGCCAGGCCATGGCGAAGGGGGCCGACGAAGCGGTTCGTCTCGATTGGCCCGAGGGGAGGGAATTTGACCCCGCGTTCACCGGCTACGCCCTGGCCCAGGCGATTCAGGGCATGGAGTACGACCTGGTCCTGTGCGGGGTCCAATCGGATGACTACGCCCACGGGGCCACGGGCCCGATCCTCGCCGCGCGCCTGGGGATTCCCCACGCCTCCGTCGTCACGAAGGTGGAGGTCGACGGCGACCGGGTTCGGGTGAACCGCGAACTGGAGGGTGGCCTTGAGGAGCGGGTGACCCTCCCGCTCCCCGCGCTCCTGACGATTCAGTTCGGGATTAACGAGCCGCGCTTCGCCTCCGTCGCGGCCATCCTCAAGGCGACGAGGCAACCCATCCAGGAGGCGACGGCCGTCCCTCTGGAGGGGGCTCCCGGCCTCACCGTTCGCCGAATGTACGTTCCCGAGGTCACCCATCAGGCGGACATGCTCGAGGGGTCCGGTGAAGAGGTGGCCCGGCAACTGGCGACCCTGCTGCGGGAGAAGGGATTCGTTACGGAGGCCTAGCGTGGGCATCCTCGTCGTCGCGGAGCACCGGCAAGGAAAGCTTCAAGACCCGACCTGGGAGGTCCTTGGGAAGGCAGCTGAGGTGGCCGCCGCCGTACAGACCGAGGCCAGTGTCGTCCTCCTGGGCAACGAGGTGGCGGACTTGGCGGCGGAGTTGGCCCGCTTTCCGGTGAAGGAGGTCCTGGTCATCGACGATCCCAAGTTGAAGGACTACACGCCCGAGGGGTACGCGGCCGGCCTAGCCAGTCTGCTCGTGCATGAGCAGGTCGAACTCGTACTCGCTGCCCATACCGCCACGGGCTACGAGTTCCTGCCCCGCGTTGCGGCGGACATGGGTCGCCCGCTGGTCACCGCCGCGGTGGACGTGAGCCTGGCCGAGGGCGGCGTGGTCGCCACCCGGACGGGCTACAACGGGAAGGTGGCGGTCGAGATGGCCATGGAGGGGAACGGGCCCGCGTTCGTGACCCTGCGTCCTGCCACATTCCCGGCGGCGGAGCCTGGCCAAAGGGAAGCGCCTGTCACTCCGGTCGACTTGGACCTTTCCGCCCTCCAAATCCAGCGGGAAGTCCAGGGATATGCGAGGCCCGAGACTGAAGATGTCGACATCGCCGAGGCAGATGTCGTCGTGACAGTGGGGCGGGGCATTAAGGAGAAGGAGAACATCAAGCTGGCCGAGGACCTGGCCGCGGCCCTGGGCGGGGTCGTCGGGGCATCGCGACCCATCGTGGACAATGGGTGGCTTCCTTGGAGCCGTCAGGTGGGATCCTCGGGCAAGACCGTGGCCCCGAAGCTCTACATCGCCCTCGGCGTGTCGGGGGCCATGCAACACCTCACGGGCATGAAGGGGTCACAGACGATTGTCGCCATCAACATCGACCCCACGGCCCCGATTTTCTCGGTGGCCCACTACGGCGCGGTGGGAGACCTCTTTGAGGTCGTCCCGAGTCTCTTGAAGGAGCTCCAGAAGGGCTGATTCGCGAAACCACCGATGATAACCTCGGGGATGCCCTTATGGGGCTCCACGGTCACGCAAGG
>JBHHWA010000222.1:0-2357 GCA_046756285.1 Thermoplasmata archaeon | reverse complement strand
AACTACAAGACCGTGACCCACCACCTGCACCTCCTCGAGCGCCATGAGCTCGTGGTGAACGCGGCCGAGGGGTCGTACGGGTCGCCCTACTTCCTCTCCAAGCTCATGGAGCACTACCTGCCCCTTCTGGAAGAGATCCTCAAGGAGGACAAAGGATGAACCGAGAACTGTGCGCAATTTTGGCAAAGGGTAATAACGCCGTCGAGGGAAGGAGGATTGGACCATGAGCACGCTCATGTACGCCAGCGTTGTTGGCGCCGCCGCCAACCTCCTGATCGTCGGGGCATTGCTGTACGTATACGGATCGTCCTACCAGAAGATGCGGACCAGCTTCACCCTGGGCCTTTTGGTTTTCGCGGGCCTCTTCCTTCTCCAAAACGCCATTACCCTCTTCTCATTCATCACGATGATGCCCATCTACGCGGCGGGCGTGGACCTCCAGGTGGCCCTGTTTACCTGGGTCCAGACCGTCGGCCTGGGCGCCCTCGTCGTGACGACCTGGCGGTAGCTACGGGCCCGGCGGCGGAGGAGGCGGCGGCATGGCGGGCCGCCGACGGCGACCGAGGACCACGACGAGGATGATGGCCACGGCTGCGATCCCAACGAGAATCGGGATAGCGATCTCGGCGGGCAGCCCAAGGATCGAGAGGCCTCCCGCCTGGTACCGATAGCCCGTAAGCGCGAGCTCCACCTGCTCCTCCCCGGTCTCGTTGGTCACGGTGTAACGGACCGGGGCGCCCACCGCGCTAGACCAGTACGCGAGGGTGGAGATGTTCGTGGGCACGGGGGTCTCCGACGTTCCCGGCGTGTTCGCCACCACGACCGTTTCGAACTGCCCCGCGTCCACGGTGATCGTCTGCTCGCGCACGGCCTCGAAGGAGGAGGTCCCGTTGAAGGCGAGGGCACTCCCCATGGACGTCGTGTTGCCTAGCAAGGTGGCCTCGAAATAGCTCCACCCATTGGCGCTGAACGCCTCCTCGCCCGTGTTTCCCACCGCCAGGGGGAAGCCCCAGGTGTTGGTGGTGTAGTTGAGGACCATGTCCACCGTCCCGTTGGCGTCGATGGAAGTGGTGACGGTGACGCCGGGGGACACCTCCAGGTCCGCGGAGACGTTTAGCGAAAATTCCGTCTGGCGCTCCCACACCTCCAACCCCGCCGTGTCGAGGTAGGCCGTCTCGTCCACGGTCGCGGTGGCGGTAAAGGTCGCGTTGGTCGTCGTGTTAAAGAATTCGAGGCTCACGCTCCCCACCGCGCTCGCCTCGAGGACGTGGGTGGCCTCGTACACATCGCGGACCGCCCCGCCGATGTTCCGCATCATCGACCTCTGAATCGTGACCGTGCTGGTCCCCGTCAGGGTAAACTCGGCGGTCGTGTTCTCTGGGAGGTCAAGGTCGGTGAGGAGGTTGAGCTCGTAGACCCAAGAGTCTCCGGCCGTGTACGTGGGTCGCTCCACGCTCAACTGGCCGCTGGCCGGGGCGGTCACCAGGAACATGGCGACGACAAGCAGGAGAACCGCGAAGTGCATCCCAAGGCGCATGGCAAAGCCTGCCAGGCCCGCATGTGTGCCTGACTCTTAAAGGCTTCCCTTGTGCAATGAGGAGCGAGAGCGAAGGAAAGGCTCTTAACCCGGCCTCTGAATCCATCGGGCGGTGAGACCCTGGTCCAGAAGGTAATCAGCATCGTGGGCGTTTCAGAGGAGAGCTTCGCCAAGGCGGCCGACAACGCCGTGGCGGTTGCGGCGAAGAGCGTCCGAAACATGAAGTGGGCGCGGCTGCACGACCTCGAAATGGGACTCGACGGGGACAAAGTCGCCGACTACCGGGCGACGGTCCGGATCTACTTCGACGTGGAATAGACCGCGAGGGGTCGGCCTCTCCATTTGTAACGAGCTGCGAGGCCGTTGAGGCATACGGTTCCCGGAGGGAGAAAATCGCCTCCCCGGGAGGCATCCAGGGTGCTCTCATTCTTGACTTTGGTTCTCGCATTCGGGTCTGATTCCTAGAATCGAGAACAGGACTCGGAGCGTGCCCTTTAAGCCACCCTTTGGACGAGGCTTGGGGGAGGCGGGGTGCGCCGTTTCATGGAGCGCGATGCAAAGCCCAAGCTTCAGGCCATCGTCCTAGTGGTCGTCCTCCTCGGAGGGACCACCCTTGTTCTAGCTTCGGGCCTCCTTCCTGCTCCGAGCCCATGGAGGAATCTTGGTGCATTGGTTTTCCTCCTCACCATTCCCCTCATTCTCCTAGTCGGCCTCATTCGGTTCCGGCAGCGAAGGATCTCCGCGACCTTCGCAAGCGGGATTCTCGTGTCAACGCTCCTCCTTGGCATTCTCGCCCAGGTTGCTACAGGGGTCTCGCCTC
>JBHHWA010000221.1:0-2385 GCA_046756285.1 Thermoplasmata archaeon | reverse complement strand
GGAGAGGCCCGGGGTGTCGCGATCCACGGCGAAGGCGCTGACGCCGCGGGAGCCTTGTTCGGAATCGGTGGAGGCCATGACTACGAGGACGCCTGCGTGAGCGGCGTTGGTGATGAGGCTCTTCGCGCCATTCAGAACCCACTCGTCCCCATCCCTCACGGCCGTCGTCCGCAAGGAGGCGGCGTCCGAGCCCGACGTCGGTTCGGTGAGGGCCCAGGCACCCAGGTAGTCCCCGGCCGCCAAGTGAGGCAGGTATCTGGCCTTCTGCTCCTCGGACCCGGCGAGCACAATATGGCTCGTGCAGAGGCCGTTGTGGGCGGCCACGATGAGGGCGTGCGCGCCATCGACGCGGGCGATCTCCTCGATGACGATGGCGAGGGAGACGACATCAACCAGGTTCCCGCCGTACGCGGTGGGCACGACCAGCCCCAAAAGGCCCAGTTCCGCCAACCCCGCGATGGTCTCCCTCGGAAACTGGGAGGCGGCGTCCAGCTCCCGGGCGACGGGACCTACTTTCGCCTCGCAGAACGCGCGCACCGTCTGCCGGATGAGGTCGTGTTCTTCCTTGAACTCCAGCCTCATCACGCCACGCATGGGGGCGCCGACCCAAGAAGCTTTGGCCGGTCACTCCGCCAAGCGCTGCTTTCGCCGGTCCCCCAAGGTGGAGAGGACGGACCGGACCTCCCGGTAGAGCTCCAGGACCGCCTCCTTCTCCTTCTCCACGTACTCAAGGATTTCCGCGAACTCCCCGTTCTGGTAGTGGGTCCGGATGACGGTTCCCCACTGCTTCTTCGCGGTGAATGTGGTGAGGCTGGAGCCCTCAAACCGCCCGCGGTTCATGAGGATGAGGACGGGAGCGAGGTCGAGCATGGGCTTCTCGAAGAGGTAGTACTTCACCTCCCCCGGCTTCCAATTGATGAGCTTGTGATGCTCGCACCGCTCCACGACGAAGTTGAGGTCGAAGCGCAGCCGGTTGCCCACGGGGACGAAGTCCCACCCCGGTTCCAGGAGGCCCTTTTCCTTCACGGTCCGCAGGATCTCTTTCTCCCCCCACTCCCACTCCGCCAGGACCGTGAAGTTGCCCAGGGGCTCCCCATCCTCCAGCTGTTGGAATTGGATGGTGAGGATCTTGTCCTGGAGCGGGTCCTCCCCCTCCGTCTCCACGTCGAAGTAGTACTCTGTCACTGGTTGTTCATGAAAGATGGGCTATAAAGAATCCGGGACTGCAAGCTGTCAGACCCTGAAAATTCGGTACTTTCACCCACCCCCTCCCTCAAAAGCCAGGAGGCCCAGAAGCTTCTTAGTCATCGTGGCCAGGAGGGGGATAAATCGCCAAGAGGCAAGATTTCTAAGACGACGCTCGAGCAAATGAAAGCCTTGCGTCGAGCGGGGAAGAGCTATGTTGAAATTGGCAGGGCAGTCGGGGTCGCAAAGAGCACGGCGATTCACTACCTCAGAGATCTAAGAGTCGAGGATGGAGCAATGGTAGAGGAATGGAAGAAGGCTGAAAGGGAGGCCGTCGGCTTCCTGAGGAGGAACGGGTTCTCAGAGGTTCACGATTTGAACGCGATCTCCCCATCCCCATATTGGGACTTGCTTGCAAAACGAGAATCAGATTGGTGGCTGGTTGATGTTACGGTTTCAGCAACAAAGCAGATTGGAGGTAAGATTCCCTCGACAGTTGAAGGCTACACCCACGCGATCCTCTATAAGAACATGCACACATCTGAATGGAAGTTAGTCCGCATCATACTCGAGGAGATTACCTAGTGCTTCACATCGTCGTTTCCCTATTCCTGGTAACGAGTCCCTGAGGGAAGCTTTTAATTGCAGGCGAAAGCCTGAGTACGCGTCTCGGAGGGGGTGCGGTAACCAGCGTGGCAGTGGTCGGCATCGGCTACGAGGGGTTCCCCAGAGAGACTCCACAGTACTCCTTCAAAGAGCTAATGTTTGAGGCGGCCCTGAAAGCCTATGAAGACGCCGGCGTTGATCCGAGAAAGGACGTCGACAGTTTTATCGTCTGCGAGGAGGATTTTTGGTCGGGCTGGTCCATCAGCGACGAGAGCGCTCCGGACCAGCTGGGCGGTGCCTTGAGGCCTCTCCACACCGTGAGCGGGGATGGCCTGAACGGCGTCGCGAATGCCTTCATGCTCATCAAGACGGGTCACTTCGACGTTGTGGCCGTCGAGGCGCATAGCAAGGCCTCAGACATTCTGACTTACGAGGGCATCCTGACCTTCGCTTTCGACCCCATCTTCCACCGGCCCCTCAACGCCCACCCGCACTTCCTCGCCGGTCTGGAAATGGACGCCTTCCTCGCGGATCACGAGAACACGGAGGAGGACTGTGCGGAGGTCGTGCGCAAGAACAGGGCGAACGCGCGGC
>JBHHWA010000220.1:0-2396 GCA_046756285.1 Thermoplasmata archaeon | reverse complement strand
GGCATCCTGGCGCGGTGGTGGAAGGTCAAGATCAAGTCCCTGGGCATCCTCCTCTTCATCGTCCCCATCGGCGCCTTCGTGGAGCCGGATGAGGAAGAGATGCAGGCCCTGGACCGCCCAAAGCGGGGAACCATCTTCGCCGCGGGTCCGGGCTCCAATGTAGTCCTCGCCGTGCTCCTTGCGACCGTCTTCTCCTTCGGCATGATGGGGGCCGTCCAGGCGAAGGCCCTGGGCATGGGCATCACGGGGGTCGTCCCCGAGAGCCCGGCCGAGATGGAAGGCCTCGCTACGGGCATGATCATTACCCACATCGACGGGATCCCCATCGAGAGCGGCGTGCACTTCACCGCCATCCTGAACGATACTCAGGCCGGACAGGCAGTCGAACTGACGATCTTCTCGAACGATGTCTCGGCCGTCCGGCCGTTGACCTTAGGCGATCGTGCCGACTTCCCCCCACACGACGAGTCGGATCGGGGGAAGGGTTTCATTGGGATTAGTACAATCCACACCAACCCCGACATCTTCAACCCCTTCATCTCCAGCCAGCGGCTCGGCATCGGAGGCGCCTTCCTCCTCTACCTCCTCTTCCCCTTCAATGGGTTGTCGCCCCTCCAGCCTCCGATCACGGACTTCTACACCGTGACAGGCGCCTGGGCCATCTTCCCGGCCTCGGCGTTCTTCATCCTCGCCAACATGGTCTACTGGCTGTTCTGGATTAACCTGATGTTGGGGATGACCAACGCCCTCCCGGCCGTCCCCCTGGACGGCGGCTACCTCTTCCGGGACTGGGCCGACGCCGGAATCAAACGGGTCCGCAAGGGCATGAAGGCCGAGGATCGGGCCCGGGTGGCCCGCAACCTCTCCTATGTCGCGGCCCTCTTCATCCTGGCCCTCATCCTATGGCAGCTGATTGGACCCCGGATCTGACGATCCGCTCCGTCAGCCTTTCTCTAGGCCGCCAAGGCCGAAGATGCCCTTCGGGTCAATCCCACCC
Source organism: Thermoplasmata archaeon (assembly GCA_046756285.1). Lineage (GTDB taxonomy): Archaea > Thermoplasmatota > Thermoplasmata > RBG-16-68-12 > JAJISG01 > JAJISK01. The sequence goes on along the minus strand of JBHHWA010000220.1, from coordinate 1,399 downwards.
GTCCCCGGCCCGTATGCCATCCGGATGGTCTCGAAGGCCGGTTCGAATCCTAGGTCCCTCATGAGGCGCAGAGCCGCTTCGTTCTCCTCCGGCACGGCCACGCCCACCTGTCGGCCGGGGAAAGCGGCGATGAGGTGGAGGAGGAGGCCCTCCGCGACGTCCGGACGCGCGGAAGAGGCGACCCAGGGGGCCACGTCCATTCCCTCGGGGTATCTAGCCCCCACGGCGTATCCTTGAAGGCCCTCCTCCGACCACACGAAGAAGGCCTCGCCGTAGTCGTGGTAGAACTCCGCGAGGACCTTCGAACGGTCATTCCCGAAGTGGGGGCGGTCGAACGCGCTCAAAACATCCAGCTCGGACATGTGAACCAGCCTCGGTTCCCCTTGCAGTCGGCCCTCGGCCTTTCCCTCATACCGCACGGTCCGGCCGACCGCCTGGAAGCCCATGTCCTCGTAGAACCCCTCCACGTTCGCGTAGGCATTCAGCCAGGTCGTCTCTGTTCCCTGCTCCTCCCCGTACTTCAAGGCTCGCGCGACGAGGTCCCGCCCGTATCCCTTCCCCCGCTCCTCCGGCGCGACGATGACGTTTCCGATCCAGGTGGCCCGTTCGTACGCCGTCGCGGTCGTGATTCCGACGGGCGTCTCGCCAGCCCACGCGACCAGGGTCCCTTGGGGGTCCATCCGTCGAAAGCGTTGGAAGTCCTCGGGACCGTAGTCCCAGCCCTCGACGTTGGTCAGCGTCACGGCGAAGTCGACGTCCGACGCGCGCATCGGGCGAATCTCGGCGCTCACAGCAGTCCCCTGGCCCGGAGCTCCTCGGGCTCATCGCATGGATGGCTGCCGTGCGTGACGAATCGGTCGTCCCCTCGCGCGTCCTTGTACATGCATGGGCCGTACTCATCGTCCTCGGCCCCGTACCACTTGTCACAGTCCTTGCAGTGATGCCAGCGAGGGTGTCGCTTTCGGGCTTCGTTTAGGACCTGGGCCGTTTCCTCGTCCATGGGAACCTCGGCGAGACCTCGCGTGGCTGCCGACCTACGACCCCCAAAAGGGGTCTTCCTTTCGCTTGATGGCCTTCACGGTTTCCAGCACCTCCCGATCGTCGTGCTTCAGGTCACTGGCCTCCAGGCGACGGACGTGCCCCTCGGGCACATCCACGTAGAGGACGTCCCCCGACTTGATCTGGCGACCCACGGTGGGACCCTCGATGGCCACCGCCACCTCACTTCCGGGGCCGACTTCCTGCAGGGAGATCTCCTTGCTCCGGATGCTCCGGACCCGTCCGACGATGCGCCCGTCCTCTCGGAGGAGTGATTGACCCATGCGGATCCGACCGGCCAGCACACGGACCCCCACGATGGCGGGCTTGCTCACCCGGAAGACGTAATCGGGCAACAGGA
>JBHHWA010000219.1:0-2403 GCA_046756285.1 Thermoplasmata archaeon | reverse complement strand
CCCGCCGATAGGCGTAGATCTTCTGCGGAAGCCCCTCGACCTCGAACTCGAAGTATCCCACCTTCCGGTAGAGGCTCTCCTGCCCCTCCACGCTGGTGGCCATGATCACCTCGTCGGGGTCTTCGATCTCTTCCAAATCCGCTTCAAAAGCGAACTGGGCATTGTAGGGGAAGTACCGCAGTCCCCGGAAGTTCCGCCGCTCGTTCTCCGGGATGGGGGAGTTGTGAGACCCCCGAAAGAACCGGTCCTTCTCGACGCGGGCCTGCTGCAGCGCTTCGCGCCGCGCGTCGACGTCCATCCATCCAGAATGTGGTTGTCGTCGACTTAAAGCCTTACCCTAAGGCTTACAGCTCTCTGACTCTCCCGGAAGGGTTATTCCCTTCAATCAGCTGCTTCTAGTCCTTGAGCCGGAAGGCGGACATCGTCATCGTCGGGGGCGGCGTACATGGAACAAGCCTGGCCTATCATCTCCTGCGCGCAGAGGCCGGACGCGTCCTCCTCCTGGAGAAGAGCGGCATCGGGGCAGGGGCCACCGGATGGTCCGCCTCCTTCATCCGCCACCACTACTCCAACGAGATCTGTGTACGGCTGGTCCAAGAGACCGTGAAGCTCTTGCGGGAGCTGGACGACCTCTCCGAGAGTGGACCCCACATGACCCCCAACCCTCTCCTCGTCTTGGCGGGCGAGGACCACGCGAAGCCCCTGCGGGAGAACGTCGCGATGCATCGCGATCTGGGCGTGCGGACGGAGGTCCTCCCGCCCGAGGAGGTGGCCAAGCGATTCCCCTATCTCGACTTGACGGGAATCGCTGCGGCCGCCTTAGAGCAGGACGCAGGATACGGCGACGCGATGCGGCTTGACGAATCGTACGCTCAGGAGATTGCGCGGCTCGACGGCGAGATTCTCACGGGCGTGGAGGTGACCTCCGTCCGGGTCGGGGAAGGGCGTGTGAAGGGGGTGGACACCTCCGCAGGACCAGTGGAGGCCGACACCGTCGTCCTCGCGGCCGGCGCCTGGTCCGCCCGCCTCGCCGACACCGCCGACGCGCCGATTCCAGTGAGTTCGGCCCTCCTCTCCGTGGGCCTCCTGGATCCCCCCGAGTCCATCCACAACACGCCGATGGCCTTCGACATGACGACGGCGACCTATTGGAGGCCGTACGAAGACGGGCGACTCCTCGTGGGGACGGACGAGGAGACGGGGGATTGGGACCCCGATGCGTTGCCGGGGGCCGTTGGCTTTGACTTCCTCGTGCATGCGTCCGAGCGGCTCGCACAGCGCTGGCCCTCGATGGCGGACGCCCACTTCGTGAACGGCTGGGCCGGGGTCGATGCGGCGACGCCTGACCTCCATCCCATCATCGGGTCGGATCCCCGGGTGGAGGGCCTCTACCACGACACGGGCTTCAGCGGCCACGGATACAAGTTCAGCCCGGCCGTGGGTCGCGGCCTGGCGGAACTGATTTTGGAGGGGAGATATCGGTCCTTGGACCTGACCCCGTTTCGCCCCGAGCGGTTCGAAGAGGACGACGTTTTCAGGAGCCGCTACGCACTCGGCGTGGTCCAATAGTCGACAAGACAACCCTTTTTGCGCCGCCTCGCCTTGGTCATAGCCGTGGGCCTCTACCGGTTCCTCCGGCCTCTCCTCTACCGCCTCCCGGCGGACCTGAGCCACGAGGCTTCCCTGTGGGCCTTCCGCCGGAGGGGCTGGGGGCTGGCCTCGGCGAAGGGGAGGGCGGACCCCGCCCTGCGCACGCAGGTGGCGGGCGTCAAGCTCGCGAACCCCTTCGGGCTGGCGGCCGGGTACGACAAGAACGGGGAGATCACGAGCGCGATGGGCCATCTCGGTTTCGGGTTCCTGGTCGTCGGATCCGTTCGGCCCCACGCCCACCTGGGAAATCCACGTCCGTGGTTCTTTCGCCACACCCAAGACGACGGCCTGGTCAACGCCATGGGACTCCCGTCGAAGGGGGCACGACACGTCCGAGAGCACCTTTCGGTTCGTCCACCGGAGGTCCCCATCTTCGTCAGCATTGCAGGCGATACGGCGAGGGACTTCGCGGAGGTCCGGGAAAGCCTCGAAGGACTCGCCGCGGGATGGGAGATCAACATCAGCTGCCCGAATACCCAAACGGGACGGGCCTTCGAGGAGGACCCGCGGGCATTGACCGAACTCCTCGAACACTTTCGTTCCTTTCCTGAGCGTCCCTTCCTAAAGTTCTCCCCCTACAACACCGAGGCCGAACGGGCGCGGACGTTGGAGTTGGCGAACCAGGCCCTTCGCATGGGGTTCGCGAACTTCGTCCTTACGAACACGCTCGCGATCAAGGAGAGTCGGGTGGGAGGGGCCCGAGGCGGTCTGAGCGGCCGCCCGCTGTTCCCCCTCGCTCTCCGAGCCGTTCAA
>JBHHWA010000218.1:0-2405 GCA_046756285.1 Thermoplasmata archaeon | reverse complement strand
GAGCGGCGACATGGCCGCCGTGCGAGGCATCCGAGAGCTGCTGAAGCATCTGTGGAGGGATGAAGGCCTCTCCCTTCGTCCCATCACGGGACTCCTCAGTCGCCTCCGGGAACTCTGGCCCCACCGGGAGAAGGCGGCAGAAGACCCACCGGTCGAGACCGAAGGGGAAGCCCAAGACCCCGGCCTTACCGAGCTTCTCAGGCGGTGAACACCTGGCACGCCGCCCCTGCACTCGCCAGGCACCTCCATCCTCCGTACCTGATAGTTAGGAGCCAAGTTTTATACTCCGGTCGGCGGAAGCGGACCCTCCTAGGAATCGGGGCATCGAGCTCGCTGCTCCCGGTGCTCCGATTTCGAGGTACCCACGTGAGGGACAAGATGGTCACGCAGGAGGTTGCCGATGCCATCATCATTCTCGTCGTCGGCTTCATCGCCATTCAGGGGATCTGGCTCTCCCTCCTCACCTACCAGATGCTCGGCAATCTCCGGAAACGCAGGAGGAAGGGGGGAGGCGGGAAACCGCAACAGGCGTACGTCGAGGAGGTCTTCCTCCTCCATCGCAGCGGGTCTCTCCTTCGTCACCTCACGCGTCGGCTGAAGCCCTACGTCGACAGCGACATCCTCTCCGGCATGCTGCGAGCCGTCCAGGAGTTCGTGCGGGACTCGTTCAAGGAGGAGACTGGCGAATTGAATGGAATGACCTTCGGCGAGCTCAAGATCTCCATCGTTTCAGGCCAACACGCGGTCTTGGCGACGGTGATGCGGGGGGATCCTCCCGAGGACATCATGGGCCAGATGCGGGGGGCCCTCACTGACCTCGAGCGGAACCACGGAGACGTGCTCCAAGACTGGAACGGGGTGGTAGAGGAAGTCCCGTTCGTCGACGGCTACCTCGATCGTCTTCTGGAAGGGGACTACGGGCAGGAGGACCAGCCCGATTCCGAGGAGAAGCCGGAGAAGTGGAGTTCTCAGCTCAGACGCCTCATCCAGCTTCCCGTCCGTCGCAACTCGCGATGATGGGCCGGACCCCACAGAGTTTACCTCTCGGTGCCGATGAACCCCTCCTGGACCGTGGATGAGTTGTGAGCGGCACAGGGCCCGACCTTCCTAGTGCTGCGGCTCAATCCTCGATCTTCTGTTGCTCACCTTCGTAGGGAGCGTCGAGGAGATCCGCGATGCGGAGGGCCTTCCCGGGGCCGATCTTCGGCACTTTCAGGAGGTCTCGCTCGGAGGCCCCCATGACGCCGCGGACGGAACCGAACCGTTCCAACAGGGCCTTCGAGAGGGTGTCCCCGATATTCGGGAGGCCCTGGACCGCGAACTCCTGCTGTTCGGGGAGGCTGAGAAGCTTGGGCTTGTGGCGAAGGCTGAAGGAGCTGAGCCCTTTCCGCTGCTGTTGGTAGAGGGTCTCCAAGAGGAGGGCCGTGTGGAGGTAGTTCGGCGCGAAGAGGACGGGGACTCGTTCCTCAAAGTGTAGAGCCAGAAACGCGCCCCAGAAGACTTTTGGATTGCTGTACTCGTCGACCAGGGCGAGATCACCCTCAACGACCACGAGGGGTCGCGGATAGGTGTCTCGAAGGCGGGAGACTTGTTCCCACAGCCGCTTGTTCACAATGGAGGAAAAGAAGTCTTGGATCGTCTTCCGCTCCACTCCGACTTCTCCAACGATGTAATCCCCTGGGGCGAGCGTCTTCCGCTGCACGGGGATGCCAGACTCCTGGATGTGGGTCTCGATCTCCTCCGGTTCATGGACATCCACGTAGAGGGGAGGCTCCATAGCCGCTCAACGTTCCCCGGATATTTAGGCGTGCAGCCAGCGGGGTCCTCGGTCCTCAATCTCCTGCAACGGCGAGGAGGCTCCAGATGCGGGGGAGGTTCTCCGCCACCCGAACCCACGTGGCTCCGCCGTCCTCGGACCCGTAGAGGTCCTGGTCATTCACAACGACAAACGCGCGTCCGCCGTCTAGGACCGCAATCTGGTGGGTGTCGATGTTGCGGTTGAGCACATCGGGCAGGCCAACGACCCGAATCCAGTTCTCTCCTTCGTCCTCGCTTCGGTAGAGCTGGGCCGCCTCCCCTCCATCATGGAGGGCCGTCGAGACCAAGTACGTGTCTTGATCGGGGAATACGGCGCAGGATCGCTGGTAGTGGTGGGGCATCCCCTGAACCCTTCGGTCGAAGGAGTCTCCGTGGTCCGCACTGAAGTGGAAACCCGCGGCGGTGGCTGCAAACACGATCGGGGGCTGCGTGGGGTGCACGCCGACCATGTGGACGTCCTTGTTCAGTCCATTCCGCAGGCTCTCCCACGCGTCCCCTCCGTCCCGGGACCGGACGATCCAGCCAACGTGGATGTCGGCGTATAGGGTCCCCTCCGCGCTGACGGCGAGGGATCGGACGGCGGGCGG
>JBHHWA010000217.1:0-2414 GCA_046756285.1 Thermoplasmata archaeon | reverse complement strand
CCTCCCTCTTCGAATCCGATGTTAATAGTCTGCAGAACGGACACCGCTCGGTCCACTCAGGAGTCCGCATGGCCAACGGCGGGACCACAGTGTTGCACGGCGTGGCTGCCAACCAGATCTTGACCGTCTCGGCCCCCGGCTAGGAGGAGGCCGGCACCGCGCCATGCCTAGGGTTAGGTCGGTCTGAATCCGGACGCAAAGGATCCCAATACGGACGCCCCTCTTGGCCCATCGCTCGGATGCATGTTGCGCTCGCAGACCAATCTGTAGGAAACGCTCTTGAAGGGGAGGCAGGATTTCACAACTGTCGAGAAACGGTGGGGGAGAGAATGGCAGAACCAAGTAGCGCGCCGATGAATCCCTGGATTATCGTCGTGATCGTGGTCGTTGTCGTTGCGGTCGTGGGGGCCCTGATTGCGGCCGTCTTCCTGGCGGGATTTTCCCCCTTTTTCAATCGAGTCGTCGGCTCGGGGAACGTGGAGTCGCGGACGCAAACACACACGGACTTCACCGCCGTGAGCGCGTCGTCCGCCTTCTCCGTGGACATCACGCAGTCCAGCTCGTACCTGGTCGGCATCACTCTGGACGACAACCTGTTCCCACACCTTGAGGTCTTCAAGACCGGGGGCACTCTAACAATCCGTCTCCAGTCTGGTTTCTCGTACTCCTCGGCGCCCGGTAGGGGGCTGACGATTCAGGCCGAGCTTTCCATGCCTGATCTCGAGGAGGTCCATCTGTCCGAAGCGAGCTCGGTGGACGTGGATGGGTTCAACGTCAGCCATTCTTTTGCCGCCACTCTCTCAGGAGCAAGTCGGCTGCGGGGAAGTTACGAGACCGCGGGCGATGTGTCGTTCACCGTTTCGGGGGCCAGCACGATCGAGCTCACAGGGGTAGGGGGCGATCTCACAGCTGTGGTCTCCGGCGCGAGCCGCCTCGAATTGAGGAACTTCCCAGTCCACAACGCCAACGTAGACATTAGCGGTGCAAGTCAGGGGACGGTGAACCTGGATGGCCGCTTGGATGCGAATGCGAGTGGCGCCTCAACCCTTCTGTACCTCGGGAGTCCCACCTTGGGCGACATCCGCACGTCTGGCGCATCCACCATAGGCCCGACGACCTAGCCCGCATGGCGGTGGGGTTGATCTAGAACGGGAGCGGAATCCCCAGCCCCAGCCCGATGAGAAGAAGGATTGCAAACACTACCGTCAGACCGATGGTTCCGGCGTTGGCCGGGATCAGGGCATGAGGATCCTTGTAGTTGGCACGGAGGCCTTTGATCGCCCTCATCGCGAGGGGAACGGCGAGGAGTGTCAGGACGGTTGTGAGCGGCACGAGTCGCAGGATCGAGGCCACCACCGGCATGAGGAAAGCCGCCACGAGGAGTCCCACGTAGACGTTCACGGCGCGCTCGGGGCCCACCCGCGCCATCAGCGTCCTTTTCCCTACGGAGACGTCCGCGCTCACGTCGGGAAACTCGTTGATCCACAGGATGGCCCCCACAAGGAGGCCCATGGAAAGAGAGAGAAAGACGACGCCCGGGCTCACCGTGGCAGTCTGCACCAAATAGGCGCCGATGACGACGAGGGGCCCGAAGGCCAGGCCGACGAAGACCTCCCCCAATCCTCGGTTCGCGAGTTTCAGTGGAGGGCCCACGTAGGAATAGACGGAACCCGCGCCCACGATGCCGATAACGAAAAGGAGTTGTCCTTCGGGGGTCCCGAATCCGCCGAGGAGGGCGAAGATGAGCAACCCGACTGCGATGCCCGCTCCAAAGATTGCGAGCGCGACGACCAGGTGCACGTTGACGTTGACCCGCCCAGTGATGAGGACCCGGCCCCCGCCCGCGAAGGGGTTCTGGTGCTCGACGGCCAGGTCGTTCCCGCTGCGGTAGTCGAAGTTGTCGTTGAGCATGTTCGTGGCGAGGTGGAACAGGATCACCCCCACCAAAGACAGGGCGAAAAGGAGGGGGTTGAAGACGCTCGCGGCTTCATAGGCTGCCAGGACACCCACGAAGAAGGGCAAGATGGAGGCCACGAGGAAGGGGGCCCGAAGGGCTCGCAGCCATAGCTGGCCTTCGGTTACGTCCTCCGCGCCCGCGGTCTGGGCCGCCACCGGCGCACCTCAGAGAGGCTGAGTGTACCCCATGTAGCCGACGTGCTCCCCTTCGCGATAAACGGGGCGGACGGTGAGCACGGCGGGAAACTCTGAACCGTCCTTCCGAACCAGGGTTACCTCTTCCTCGAACGTCCCTGTTTCGACTGCGGTTTGCAGAAGGCGCGGGACCAGCGTCGCCACTTTATCAGGCTGATGAAAGATCGCGACGGACTCCTTGCCGATGAGTTCGTCGGCCTTGTACTGAAAGATGTCCTCGGCCCCCGCGCCGTACTCCTCCACGAGGCCATTCAAGTCGCAGG
>JBHHWA010000216.1:0-2434 GCA_046756285.1 Thermoplasmata archaeon | reverse complement strand
TGGGGATCGGTCGTGCCGAGGTACTTCACGGCGATGATGTGGTCCGTGGTGATGTTGTCTCCGAACTTCCAGACACGCCCTTTGAGCCGCGTCTCCACGGCTACACCTCGCGGGGATCCGTGATTTCGCCGTACAGGGTGGTGGCGGCCACCGTCATCGCGGACGCGAGGTATACCTTGGCATCACGGCTTCCCATGCGGCCGGCGTAGTTCCGGTTGCTGCTGCTGATGCAGACCTCGTTGGGCGCCAGGACGCCTAGGTGACCGCCGAAGCAGGGGCCGCAGGTGCTGTTGGAAAAGGTCGCTCCCGCCTCCATGAAAACCTGCGCGATGCCCTCGTTCACCGACTGGCGGTGAATCTGCTGAGAGGCAGGCGAGACGATCATGCGCATCCCGGATGCCATGCGTTCGCCCCGCATGATCTCCGCGGCCGCGCGAAGGTCCTCGATGCGCGCACTCGTACACGATCCCAGGAAGGCGACGTCCACCTTTGTTCCGCTAACCTCCTCCACAGGCTTCACGTTGCTCGGCTTCTCGGGCACCGCCACCTGCGGTCCCATGCCGTCTACGTCAATGGAATACTCCTCCGCATACGTGGCATCTTCGTCGCCGGCGATGGGGCGGAAGGGTTGGCCAGCGTGGCGGAGATACTCCCGTGTCACGTCGTCGGCGGCCACCATGCCCGCGGTCGCCCCCATCTCCGTGGTCATGTTGGAGAGGGTGAGCCGCTCGTTCATCGGGAAGGCCTCCACCGTCGGGCCCGTAAACTCGACGGCCTTCTCCCGGGCCCCCTCGTCCCCCGTGGTTCCGACGACCTTGAGGATGACGTCCTTGGCCCAGGTGCGCCGGCCCAGCCTACCTTCGATGCTCACGCGAATCGTCTCGGGCACCGGCAGCTGGATGCGCCCTGTGCCCATGATGGCCGCGGCGTCAGTAGCCCCGATCCCGGCCGCAAAGGCACCCACGGCCCCCACGGTGTTCGTGTGGCTGTCGGTGCCAATCACAAGGTCCCACGGCTGGGCATACCCGCGCTCCGCTACGAGCTGGTGCACGATGCCGTGGTCGCCGATGTCGTGGAAGCGTGCGATGCCTTGGGCCTTGCAGAACTCCCGAATCGTCTGATGCATCTGGGCGATCTCTTCGGTGGGCGGGGGAACCCAATGATCCAGCGTCACGACGATCCGATTGGGGTCCCATACCCGCTCGACCCCCATCGCCTCGAAGGGCTCCAAGGCGACGGCGAGCATTTCATGCATGTAAAGGAGGTCCAACTCGGCGTCAACCTCCGTGCCGGGAGCCACGGTATCCTGGCCGCTGGCCCTTGCCAGGACCTTCTGGGCCATGGTCATGCCCGCCATGAAGGAACGATGGTTTCGGGCGGTCTTAAGCGTTCCCGGCCTACGTCTCCTCAGGGGGCAAGAGCCCGACCTTCTCCGCGATGCCCCAGAACTCCTCCTCCGTCACCCCTCGGAGCCTCTCCTCCCGTTCCCGGTAGGTCTGGATGAAGGCCGTCTGGTCCTCCTTCCCCTTGCGCTCTGCAAGGTCCTTGATGGCCGCCACCATCGCGCGGACTTCCTCGTCCGATGCCTCAACGCCCGCCTCCTTCAGGCGGTCCTCCACGGCAGCGGCCCCTGTGTGCTTGCCGAAGATAAAGACGCGCTTGTTGCCGACGACCTCCGGCTGAATCGGCTCGTAGGTCAGGGTGTTCATCAGGACCCCGTGTGTATGGATGCCGGATTCGTGCCGGAACGAGTTGTAGCCGACGATGGGCTTGTTCACGGCCACCGGAACGCCTGACAGCTCCTCCACGAGGCGGGAGAGCTTGTACAAGCGCTCCGTCTTGATGCCCGTCTCGTACCCGTAGAGAGACTCGAGGGCCATGACCGTCTCGGCGAAGGGTGTGTTCCCGCTCCGTTCCCCGAGCCCGTTGATGGTTGTGTGGGGGACTTGGACGCCCTCCTCCACCGCCGCCAGGGAATTGGCTACCCCCATCCCGAAGTCGTTGTGAATGTGGACGCTAAGGGTCACGGGCTTCAGGACCTCCTTCACCCTCCGGACCCACCAGCGGGTCGTCGTGGGCGTAAGAACGCCAACCGTGTCGCAGAGTACGGCCCAATCCGCCCCCGCATCGATGGAGGCGTTGTAGAGCTGCTCCACGTATCCCAAGTCCGCCCGCACGGTATCCTCCGTGACGAAGGCGACCTTCCGTCCGTGTTCCTTGATGTACTCCACCAACTCCGGGGCGAGGGCCAGGACCTGCTCCCGCGTCATCCGGAGCTTATACTTCAGGTGGAGATCGCTGCAGGCGACGAAGATGCTTACTGCATCGGCATCGGAGTCAAGGGCGGCGTCCACGTCCCCCTTCACGGTCCGGGCCGCGGTCATGATGGTGGCGTCCAGGTCCTCCTTCGCGATGGCCCGAACGGACCGCTTCT
>JBHHWA010000215.1:0-2436 GCA_046756285.1 Thermoplasmata archaeon | reverse complement strand
CAGGGCCAATGCTACCGAAGTCCCCTGCCCCGTCAAGGCATATATAGGCAAGAGGAATCCGAGCCTTCATGGGGGAGGAGAAACGGGTTTTCCAGATCGGAGGAATCGCCGGACTGCTAGCGGGCGTGCTCTTTTCGCTCATCATCCCTATCTTTGTCCTGCTGCTCCCGTCCATGCCTGCGGACGACCCGGATAGGTTCCTGGGGACGGTATTCCCGGAGAACCAGGGGGTCTTCACGTTGATGGGGATCCTGGCCCTCGTTGCCAGCCTGCTCTCCATCGCGCTGTTCCTGGCTCTCCACCGCAGCCTGCGGGAAGTGAGCCCCACGTACGCCCTCGGCGGTCTTCTCTTCTACTTCCTCTACGTTGGATTGTTCGTATTCTCTCCGGGGGAGTTGGTGGCCCAGCTGTTCGTCACCCCTCAGCTTGCTGGACTCTATGGAGCCGCCGGGACGGAGGCGGGGATGGCTGCCGTCGTGCAGACGTTCCACGCCCTCGATCTCGTCAGCGACCAGTTGTTCTTCGCCGGAAGCCTGTTCGTTTTCCTGAGCGCCGCTTCCTTGGGGGTGCTCATGTGGAGGCACCGGGCATACGGTCGGCTGTACGCAGGGATAGCCCTCCTCGTCGCTTTGGTCATCATCCTTACGCTGCCGTTCATCGTCGGCAGCCCTGGGATCCGGGTTCCCTACGTTCCTGCCATCCTGTGGCTCGTCTTCGGGTGGAAGGTTTACACGCTGTCGAGAGGAATCGAGGAGTAGCACTTCGCGGCCTTTGCTACAATCGCCTCTTGAGAAAGCCTCATGCCTTCTTTTCCCCCGACCCATTCCAGGTACACCGGGAAAGAAACCCCTATGATTCGGCCGTGTGAACCCCGCGACTTTCGGCTCATCCACGAAATCATCAACGATGCGGCTAGGGCCTATGTGGGGGTCATCCCCTCAGACTGTTGGAAGGAGCCCTACATGTCCCAGGATGAGCTCCGCCACGAAGTGGAGGAGGGAGTTACATTCTGGGGATACGAAGAGAATGGCCATCTGCTGGGGGTAATGGGGATACAAGATGTTGAGGACGTGACGCTCATCCGACACGCCTATGTGCGCACAGTTAGGCGCAACCAGGGCATCGGGGGAAAGCTGCTGACCCATCTCAAAGGGCGAGCGGCCAGGCCTCTCCTGGTCGGTACCTGGGCGGATGCATGGTGGGCGATTCGGTTTTATGAGAAGCACAACTTCCGAAGGGTGGGCCTGAAGGAGAAGGAGCGTTTGTTGAGGAAGTATTGGTCGATATCCGATCGCCAGATCGAGGCCTCGGTGGTCTTAGCTGAAAGCGGTCCTTCTGGCAATGGTGCTATTTGAGGCATAATACAGCTAACGCAACGCGATCTCTGAGGGGTCTTCGTAGGACTGGATTAACCTTCGCCCTTGGACCTTTCCAATGCGTTCTGTAGGCTCTCGAGCATGTCCAGGACCTCCTGTTGACGGGACAGCTTCTCAATGTAGTCCCAGTCCATCCGATCGGCATACAACTCGCCCAACAGGAGCGCGTGCTGGAAGTCCCCTCCCCGCTCCCAGTGCTTGGTGGAGACGAGTCGTTTCACCAAGAGGTCCTCCAAGGCGGCGACTCGTATCGGCCCGTACGGCGTCTCCAGGAGCTGCGTCCTGCCCTCATCCCAGGTGTACGGCGCTCGCACGAAATCCACGACAATCCCCAGCGCCTCGTGGACCCAGACGCGACCCTCTCGCTGGAAGCTCCAGGACTTCAGGACCCCCCTCAGACGATCGGACGCGCGGGAGACGATGTCAATGTCCCCCGAGGTGTAGGCACCCACGGTATAGAACTCGATGGCCGATCCGCCTACGACGATGAAGTCGTCCGGCGGAACGTCGGCCGTCCGACCCAGCAGCGCGGAGAAGTACATCCGTCGCATCGTGGGGTCCTCGACGACCCGCAGCTTCTCCCGGACCTCCTCGTACTCCATGGTCCGCCGTCCGTTCTAGCGAGCAAGGCGCCGCAGCGCGCGGTCCTTCTCGGGAGGGCGCTCGTACTCCTCCGGATTGGAGACCGCTTCGCGATGGGGGCGGGTCGTCGGAGGGGAGACCTCCCTCCTCCGAAGGCGGTCGTACGCCTTCCTCTTCCTCCGGGCCCTGCCCGGGGAGAACCACTCCTCCGCCGTCGTCACCCGAACCCGCTTCTGCAGGAAACGGCGGAGGTCACGGTCCACCAAGACGTATCGCTTCACTCCACCTTCGTCTTGGATCACCTCTAGGACGCCGGATGCGAGCAGCCCCGGCAGCTGCCGATACACCTTGGACGGAGGCACGCGAACCCTCTTGGCGATGGCGTACCCCGTCAGAGGCTGTTCGGAGTCGGCGAGGAGGCCCAGCAGTCGGGCTCGGATCTCGCTGCCGAAGACGTGCCGCAAGCGGTCGGAGGGGG
>JBHHWA010000214.1:0-2444 GCA_046756285.1 Thermoplasmata archaeon | reverse complement strand
TCGCCAACTGCCTTGATCGGCTCTCCGAGCACCACTCGGCGCTTCTCAACCGTGATCCCGTGACGGGCGAGGAAGGCAACCAAATCCTGGGTTCCGACCGACCCGTACAGGCGCCCCTCCTGTGAGGCCGGACGGGTCACCGACAGCGTGAGCGTCTCGACGGTCGCAGCCTGTGCGTCCGCTTGGGCCTTGCCCTCGGCAGCCCGGACCTCTTCGCGACTCTTGATCTGCTCCAGGGCCTTGAGGTTCGCCGGGGTGGCGGCCAGGGCAAGCTTTAGGGGAAGCAGATAGTTCCGAGCGTAGCCATCCGCGACATCACGGACCGCCCCCCGCCCGCCCAACTTCGGGATGTCGTCCAGCAGGATGATCTTCATCTGAATGGGGCCTACTCGGGCGTGTAAGGCAAGAGGGCCATCGTGCGGGCCCGCTGGATGGCATGGGTCAGTTGCCGCTGATGGCGGGCACAGTTACCCACGATGCGGCGGGGGATGATCTTCCCCCGTTCGCTGACGAAATTCCTGAGGCGGCGAACATCCTTGTAGTCGATCAGGTCCACCTTGTCGACACAGAACTTGCAGACCTTGCGACGACCGAAGCGACGTCGCCTAACTGGCCTGGTCCCCGTAGGCGGAATAGCTCTCTCCCCCCTTCCCTGAGTTTCAAGAAATCGTCAGAACGGAACGTCGTCGCTCCCCTCAACCGCCTCCTCAACCACCTCGGCCTCCGCCGAGACCGGCGACTTGCCACGACTCATGAACTGGACCCGGTCGGCCACCACTTCCACGACGTTCCGACGCTGGCCGTCCCGGGTTTCCCAGTCGCGCGTTTGCAGGCGCCCCTCGACTAGCACGCCGCTCCCCTTGTCCAGGTACTCGCTGCAGCTCTCCGCCTGTTTGCCCCACACCACCACGGTGAGGAAGCAGGTGTCTTGGCGCTTCTCTCCGGCCTGCGTCGTATAGGCCCGGTTAACCGCCACACGGAGGTCAGCCACGGGGGTCCCACTAGGAGTGTACCGGAGCTCAGGGGGACGGGTGAGATTCCCCATAAGGAAGACTTTGTTGAGGGTTGCCATCACCGGGCCTCCTCAGGCACCTCCCACGTGTCGCCCGGTCCCTCCCTGAGCGGCACTGGCTTTTCCTGGGGCGGCGCCAGCGTGGCCTTCCTACGCTCCGGAACCCGCGTGGCGAGGAAGCGAAGGACATTCTCGTTGAGCTTCAACTGCCGCTCGAACTCCTTCACCGTGGCCCGTTCGGCCAGCACCTCGAAGACCGCGTAGGTGCCCTCCCGCTGTCTCCTGACATCGTAGGCGAGACGACGTTTTCCCCAGTTTTCCACACCCCGGACCTCAGCCCCGAGTTCTCTGAGAGTATCCCCGAGCCGAGCTAGAAGGCGGTTCACCTCCTCCTCAGGGGGGCGGGGGTCAATCAGAACCAAGATTTCGTACACCCTCAGAGGCTTTGCCTCCCTCCTACGCACAGCTGGTCCGTTACGAGCGACCTAACCGTACCAGCCGTACCAGAGATTTCACCATAACGCAACCGAGCCGCTACTCCCGACCTGTCTCACCCGGCTCGAACGACACTATTCGAATGTCGACCTCCCAACTCCTATCAGAGAAGTCGGGCCTCCGTCAAGCTGTGTCAAAAACAATACGGCCCTTCCCCGCAGGAAGGGCCGTATCGCAGCCACTCCGAAGGAGCCGCGCCTAGGGGGCGCGAGTCCCTCGAAGATTGGAGCCGTGCCGATAACCGTCCAAGCCTAGTACATGTCTCCACCGTGCGGCATGTGCGGCGCCGCCGCCTTCTTGTCCTCCTCCGGGAGATCGGTGATCAGCGCCTCAGTCGTCAGCAGCAGCGAGGCGATGGAGGCCGCGTTCTCTAGCGACACCCGTTCGACTTTGGTCGGGTCGATAATCCCAGCCTGCATCATGTCCACGTAATCCACCCGCTCGGCGTCGAAGCCGTAGGTCGTCACCTCTGTCGCCTTCACTTTCTCCACGACCACCGACCCCTCGAGCCCTGCGTTCTCCACGATCTGCCGGATGGGCTCTTCGAGGGCGCGCTTGATAATGGCGGCCCCTACCTTCTCGTCACCTTCGAGCTTCAGGGAGCCAGTAACCTTCTGCATCCGGAGCAGCGCGACCCCACCGCCAGGCACGATGCCCTCCTCCACAGCCGCCCGGGTGGCGTTGAGGGCGTCTTCCACCCGCGCCTTCTTGTCCTTCATCGCGGTCTCGGTCGGGGCGCCCACCTTGATCACCGCCACGCCCCCGGCCAGCTTGGCCAGGCGCTCCTGAAGTTTCTCCCGGTCGTAATCTGAAGTGGTCTCCTCGATCTGTGCACGGATCTGCTTGATGCGCCCCTCAATCGCTGAGGACTTACCCGAACCTTCCACGATCGTGGTGTTGTCCTTGTCGATCACCACCTTCTTGGCCCGGCCCAGGT
>JBHHWA010000213.1:0-2463 GCA_046756285.1 Thermoplasmata archaeon | reverse complement strand
TGAAATACAGTGCCAGGCCGATAGTGATCATGCCGGCGACCAAAACGCCAATTCCTGCCCCTATCATCCAACGTGCCATGAGACTCCCCCCGCGGCCAGAATTCCATGACACATCTTGACGTTTGCGGTGTCTTAGCGCGGCAGCATGCTACTTGCAGCCAGGGGGGGCCCGTGTCGGATGAGAAGCTTTATCACGGCTTCGCGATGTGGCGTGGGGGAGGCCAGCATGGCGAAATTAGAAATCCCCGTTAACTTCGGGACGGGGGTCTTGTTTGGTGGGATTGTGGTACTTCTTGTGAGCCTTTGGGCCATTCTGGGTAACGCTCCCTGGTTGGCGACAACCTCTGGTACGACTTTCTCAGTGATATCTACCTACTTCTTTCTGCGGTGGGTCTTCCTGATCTTCGCCTTCGTTCTCATCGTCATGGGGATTCGGAGAATCGGCGGCGCCTCGTAGGGGGAAAAGGGACGGCAAGGGGGGGTTCGATAGCTGGCGGGCTTGTCTTGATGTTACTGGTTGCTCCCTTCCTCTGGTTCGTCAGCATTGGAGCCCTTTTCGTTGCGCCGCTTGCAGGGTTCGGATTATATGCACTGGCGTGGGTCGCCGGAGTTGCTGGTTTCGGTCTCTTCATCTATGGACTGGTCGCTAAGAGCGACCTAGAGAGAGCTGTTCTTACCAGACAGGCAATGGCGCCCTATCAGCCTCCACCCTCCCCTGTGAACAGTCAGACGCCACAGGCCCCACAGCCTCAAGGTAAGTATTGCTCCAATTGCGGGACCCTGAACCCCCTCGAAGCCCGGTTCTGTTTATCCTGCGGCAACGAGATCCCGCAGATTGGTCCTTCGTGAAGGACCTAGGTCGAACCACCCTCAGCTAGCGGCAGATCGATAGGTGCACGCCTGCAGGTGCTTCCACATGCCCCCATAGGTCCGAGTCTTGAGCCTGCACCCTCTACAGCGATAGGCCCCAAGGATGGTTCGCTTCCAGGAATCTTCTTAGGATTTGCTGTAACGATAGTAGAGCGGGCCTGCGGGGATTTGAACCCCGGTTCGGGGCTCCGGAGGCCCCTGTGATATCCATTGCAGTCCTGCACGCATCGCCTGCAGGATAACTACACTACAGGCCCGCAGAGGCGGAATGAGGCGACCCGATATAGCTTCTGCGCGGGTGGATGGTTCCCCGAGGTCCCGGGAAGAACAGGACTACTCCTTGGTCCAATACACCATGTTCTTGTGGTCGTTCCGGCAGTAGACCGGCAGCGCCTTGGCTCCCTCCGAGGACTCGAGCTTCGCCGTCGTGTACCCCTCCCCGATGGCGTACACGTAGAAGCTCACTCCGCACTCGGAGCATTTGAACGTGAACATATCGACCATGGGCGACCCCTCCCAATCCCCTGGGCTATAAGCCTTTCACGGTGAAGGCGCGTCTTCCTCCTTGGATGCACCCTTCTTGCGAAACTCCGTGTAGCCGCAACGCCCGCAGGACACACGATCCCCGTGTTCCGCCAGAAAGACGCCGGGGCCGCAGCGGGGACAGAAGGGACGCTCCCGCTTGACCTTCCCATCCTCCACCTTGTAGAGTTCGCGCTTCCTCATCCGGGTGCCTCCGTGAGCCCGTTGCGCCGCAGCACATGGGGTCGCTCCAGGCGCTGTGCGTCCTCCACGGACTCGTAGACCTTCGCGTAACCGGAGGCCTCCCGCTTCCCGAACTGGGAATGGAGGCTATCGATGACGAGGACCTTCTCCTTGAGCTTCAACTCCTTCGTGAGCCCGTCTCGAATCTCGGGGCGCGAGGGCGTGGTCCCGCTCTCGTAGCGGACCGTGAAGCGCACCTCGTTCCGCCTCAGCAGCTTATTCTCCCGGCGGGAGACGATTTCCATCTCCATTCAGCACCTCCATGCGGGCTAAGAACGCGTCGGCCCGTCCACGGCTCTCCCCGGTGACATCTACAAGAACGGCACCCCGGGCCGGGAGGCCGTAGGCCACCACGAACCCGGGAGGGGCCAGCACGATGGCCGGCAGGGCCACGAGATCCTCCTCCCCATGAATACGAATCACAACGGGTCCCGGATGATCGTAGGCCTGCATCAGGACGTCCCAGGTCCCCGCCGCGATCTGTCCCGCGGGATTGTCCACTTCCAGGATCTTGACCCCTTCGTAAAGCGGGAGGTCCGCCAGGCGATCATCCGGCCTCCTCTCGACGCGGAAGTCGACGATGGCGACCCGGGGCCGCTGCGTCGCGCGAAGGGCCGCGGCTGTGACGGCGTCCCCGACCGTGACGAGCTTGCCGAGGCCCTTGACCTCCTGGTCGAAGCCCGCAGCGTCCGTCAGGCGTCCCAAGGGGATGCGGAGCTCGGGGCGCATCGCCTCCGGGAGCCGAAGGCTCTTACCGAACCCGGAGGGCGTAACGTCCGTTGGCATCGATCCCCATCTTCTTCGCGATTTCGGACTTGGTGTGGTCGA
>JBHHWA010000212.1:0-2470 GCA_046756285.1 Thermoplasmata archaeon | reverse complement strand
ATCATCAGGCGGAGATGGCTCGGGCGAGAGTCGTGGAGCTCCCGATCTACGGGGAACCCTGGAAGCTGACGGCGGAGGCCGTGGAGGAGGCCGTGACAGACAAGACCCGTGCCCTCCTCGTTATTGACCCGCACAACCCGCTGGGCATCAGTTACACGGCGGAAGAGCTCCGGGGCCTGGCGGAGGTGGCCCAGGACCGCGACCTTCTCTTCCTCCACGACGTGACGTATCGGGACTTCAACCCCGATCAGCACCTTGCGACGTCGTGGTACCCGGGGAAGACCCTCCTCTTCTACTCCTTCTCCAAGGGGCCCGGGCTCGCCGGGCTGCGGGTCGGGGGAGTCGTCGGACCTCCCGCTCTCATTCGGGAGGTCAAAGGCTTCGACACGAACGTCCTGGGGGTGAACGTCTTGGCACAACGAGCCGGCCTGGCTGCCCTCCGGAAGAAGGAGAGCTGGCTCCCCCCTCTCCTCGACATCTGCCACGCCAACCAGGAAACCATTCGTGTGGCCGTCGAGAAGGTCGACGGCGCCCATCTGCCGGTGTATCCCTCCCGAAGCAACTCCTTCATCCTTGACCTCCAGGACACCGGCATCGATCCCCATTGGCTGGAAGAACGCATGCTCCGGGACCACTTCGTCCACGTTCGTGCGGGCGACTACCTGTCCAACCGGTTCGGGGCTCGCTTCGTCCGCATCTCCTTCTCGGTGCCGCGGGAGGAGTGCGAGCGATTTCCCGACGCATTCCTCAAAACCGTCGAGCGGTTCGGGGTTTGAGGGCGGCGTCGTTGCGCGTCTGAGCCTCTCAACCCTTTGTAGATTTTGTATACGATAGTGTATATATATCCAGTCCGCCCATCCCTTACCCACGTGAAACGAAGGATGAAAGGATGAACGCATCTCAGAATGAGCGGCCGGGGGACGTGCTTCCGACGTTTTCCTCCACGAAGCGCGAGATCCTGCTTTCCCTAAAGCGGGACGGGGAGACGGACCTCGGGAGGCTTGCGGGGGAGCTCTCCCTCACGAAGATGGCGGTGTACCGCCACGTCAAGGATTTGGAACAACGCGGCCTGATCGAGCGGTTTGACATCCGATCCGGGGTCGGCCGCCCCAAGCTCGGTCTTCGCCTGGCCCCCGAAGCCTCCTCCCTCTTCCCCCGAGCCTACTCGGCCGTGACCGTCAACGCCCTGGAATTCATCGAAGAAGAGCTGGGAAGAGAGGCGGTCGAGCGGGCGCTTCGGCGCCGCCAAAACGCGGTGCTGGGAGACTACGAAGCGAAGGTCGGTACGGGTTCACTGAAGGAACGCGTCGCCGCGCTGGCGCGGTTGCGGGACGAGGAGGGGTACATGGCCGAATCGCGCGGAACGCCAGGGCGGGGCTATGAGCTCCTCGAGTTCAACTGCCCCATCTTGGCGGTCGCCGACAGGTACGGGGAGGCGTGTACCGTCGAAAGGGAGCTGTTCCAGCGGGTGCTTGACGCGGACGTGGAGACCACGCACCGGGTCGTGGCAGGAAATCAGGTATGCCGCTTCCTCATCCGACCCCGGAAGAGGGAGTGGGCCGAATGAGCACGTCGCGCCATGGCCGGACGCTGGGGCTTCAGGGACCGCGGACGGCCCTCGTGACGGGGGCAAGCACGGGATTAGGAGCGGTCGTCGCGACCTATCTGGCCAAGCAGGGATACGACCTCATCATCACCGCCCGGCACGAGCGGCCCTTGGCCCGAGCGGCGAGGACCATGGCAGCGGACGGAGGGAGCGTCACCGCGATCCCAGGGGACGTGAAGGCCGCGGGACACCGTCAGGCGCTCCAGGAGGCGGTGCATCGACGCGGCCGCCTTGACCTCCTGATCAACAACGCATCGGCACTGGGGCCTTCCCCACTCCCCCCTCTCGCCGAGCATCCCATCGAGGACCTCCGTGGCGTCCTCGAAGTCAACCTCATCGCACCGATATCCCTCGTCCAACACGTGCTCCCCTACCTCGAGGCGTCGGGGGGCCTCATCGTCAACATCACCAGTGACGCGGCCCACGGCGGCTACGTCGGGTGGGGTGGGTATGGCGGCAGCAAGGCGGCCCTCGAGCTGGCGTCGCTCACCTTGGCCAACGAACTGCGGGATCGGGGAATCGGCGTCGTCGCCGTGGACCCGGGGGACCTGCGGACGGCCATGCATCAGCGCGCCTTCCCGGGCGAAGACATCTCGGATCGGCCGAAGCCCGAGGTCACCCTCCCCTTCTGGGCCTGGTTGCTCGAACAACCCCCCCTCGCCGTCAGCGGCCAGAGACTGGGAGCCCAGTCCGAACGGTGGGAGATCGTCCATGCTGGCGACTGAACTCGACTTTGCGCGCCCTTCGGTGCTGGAGGCCACCACAACGGCCGAGGACCGCGGCCTTCGCCGTGACGAGGTCCGACTCATGGTATCGACGCCCGGGGGATTCCAGCACGCCACCTTCCGTGATCTCCCCGATCAT
>JBHHWA010000211.1:0-2482 GCA_046756285.1 Thermoplasmata archaeon | reverse complement strand
TTAGCGGCCCGTCCGGGCACCGTGGCCTCGTCGGTGTTGTGGCAGTCGGTGCATTTGATGATGGAGCCGGTGTTTAGTCCCGCCCAGGCTAGTTGATTGTTGAGGGCAGTCGACGTGTTGCGCCCCGCCGCGGCGACCGGGTGATAGGCGCTATTGGATGGCTGGAACTCGAGGACCTTGTTGCTTCCGCTGGTATTCAGGCTGGCCGGCGCTCCCACTGTGGTCCGGGTCGGCTGACCGCCCGCCTCGAACCGAGACGGGATGAACCGGTTGAACGAGATGCCGTGGCATCGAAAGCAGAGTTGGAACTGCTTCTGCGTGCCGTCGGGAAGCTCCGGATCGTTGATGACGTTCACGACCACCCTGTCGCCGGTTCCGGTGATATCGATTCCGCGGATCCCCTCGGTCCGGTTGCTCGCCCGAACCCGATGCGGGTTATGACAGTCGGCGCACTCGACGTGCTTGGTCATGGGGATTCCCCGGGCGCTCACCAGGCCGGGCATCAGAAGGACATCCTCCGGGAGAGCTGTATTCGGCGGGATCCCCGTCACCGTCGTAATGATCGGCTCGTGGCCCGAGTTCGTGCTGGTCGCGTCTCGCGAGATCGGATGGCGGGAGCCGGTCTTTTCGAACTGGGTGCGGACATTCTGGCCGACGACCGGGACCATGGATTTGTGGCATTGGAAGCAGGTGTTGGAGGGGACGGACGCGCCTGCCGCGTTGGCCCCTTCCCGGAGCAGACGCGTGGCCCCTGATTTCGTGTGGGGATGATGGCAAGAGAGGCAGGCCCTCGCGGCCACGCTGTGCGGACCATCGCCATCACCAAAGTCCACCACCTGAAGGGCGTTGCGGTGCGTGCTGGACGTCCAGCCCGGCTGGTCGTGACAGACAAGACAAAGATTATCCGTTTGACTGAACTTCGCCTTCCGCAAAAACTTGGGATACTGGACGCGATGGGGATCGTGGCACGTCGAACATTGCACCTGCCCCCCGTCCCAGAGCTTCACATCGGCGGAAGACCGTGTCTCAACCCGCGGTGGTGGGTCGAACAACTGCCCGTCGGCCGCCTTGAGGCTGGCATCGAAGAGGAAAGAGATCGGATGGCTGTTCCGAAGGTCGGGGCCGATCTGCTTCTCGGATGGGATGAAGCGCTGGGTCATGGCGATCTCGCGGGAAGCCCCAGCGATGTTGAGGACCGATCCGATCGGGATGCTCCCGTCGTGGCAGGAGAGGCAGAGGCGTGAAACCCCGGTGGGACGCACCGGGGCGGTGTGCTCCAGCGTAAAGCTGGTGTAGACGATGTACGCCGCCTCGGACAGGTTTCGGTTCCACAGGGGCCGCACGTCGGTGGCAGGATTCGCGTTGTGAGGTGTATGGCAGAAGACACAGATCTCCGTCGTCCCTCCGAGATCCGAAGGGAGGGCCTTGAGCGGCCCCGGGCCCGTGGTCGACGACAGATCGTGTTTCGACCCCACAATCCCTTGCCCCCAAGCGTACCTGGCCAAGACCACCAGGAAAGCGGTGAGCAGCAACGCCCCCCGGTGGGGCCGCGTCATGGGTGTCCCCGCAGGTATTGGAAGACCTGCACCCGCTGGTTGAAGGAGTCGGCGACGTAGATCCGGTCTGCGGCGTCGATGAAGAGGCCGGTCGGGAGCCAGAATCGCCCTCGCTCAGCCCCCAAACCGCCAAAGACCAAAAGGAGCTGCCCTGTCCGATCAAAGATCTTGATCACGTTCAGCCGCCCCTCGACAATGTAGATGTGACCCTCGGAATCGACGGCGATCCCCTTGGGTTGGGCAAAGCTCGTCAGGCTATTACCGATCCGCCCGAACTTGAAGAGGTACCTCCCGTCGGGGGCGAAGGCCTGGACTCGGAAGTTGAATGAGTCTGCCACGTACAGGCGCCCCTCCTTGTCCACAAACGCATGGGTCGGGAAATTGAACTCCCCATCCCGTCTCCCTCGCCCGCCGATCTCGCCCCGCTTCCGGAGGTCCGAATCGAACACGACGACCTTGTGCCCCAAGGTATCGACCACGTACAGAACCCCCCGACCGCGGTCGAAGGCGAGGCCTGTCGGGCGGAGGACGAATTTGGACGTGTTGGCAGTCCGAAGGAGCTCTCCTTCGGGGTCAAACAGATAGAGCCGCCTGGCGTCCGGATCGGAGACATAGAAGCGGCCCTTTGCATCCACCGCTATCCCCAGCGGTGAATCGAAGTAGCGATCGCCGGCCCGCGCGACTCCGCGGTAACTCCCCGCCTGCCGATCGAAGATGTGGACGACTCGCAGGGCCTGGTCCGTGATATAGATTCGCCCCCGGTGGACCGCGACGCCGTAGGGTTTCTCCACCCGCACGAGCCGTTCTCCGGCGAAGAACTCCCACAGGCGCTGGAAAAAGCCCTTATCCATCCCCAAGTCCTCGGGGCGCGTCAGACTGTACTTGAAGCGGACGCGGGGGGGATCTGGGGGTTCTGGCCAGACCAG
>JBHHWA010000210.1:0-2486 GCA_046756285.1 Thermoplasmata archaeon | reverse complement strand
AGGGCGACGGCGTTGACCTTGATGAGATCCCACGGGTAGACCGCGTCGATCCAGGTCCCCTCCGTGGGAATGGCCGTGAGCTTCCGCTTCTGGGCCAACTGGTGGAGAACGGCGGGGATGTCGAAGACCCCCTTCTTGCCTTGCCCCTTCGCCTCCTTGAGGAAGGACGGGTCGAGCTGGTAGATGCCCGTGTTGATGAGGTTCCCGATCCGCTCCTCCGGCTTCTCCACGATGTCTTGGACACGGTTGCCGTCGAGGGTGACCACGCCGTACTTCGACGGCTCCTCGCTCTCCGTGATCACCACTGCAGGGGTGGCCCCCGCCTGGAGTACGTCCTCCACGGTCCGGCCGTCAATCACGTTGTCCCCGGCCAGGACGAGAAAATCGTCCTTCACCAGCGGCGCCGCCTGGAGGAGGGCGTGGGCCGTGCCCAGCTGCTTGTCCTGGGTGACGTACTCGATCTGGGCCCCCCACTCCTTCCCGTCCTGGAAGTGGGTCATGATGCGCTCCTTCCGGTACCCCACCACCATCACGATGTCGCGCACCCCGTTCTCAACAAGGGCCTGAACCACGTACTCCACGATGGGCTGGTTCCCGACGGGAATCATGACCTTGGGTTCCGTGCGGGTGAAGGGTCCCAGACGCGTCCCTTCTCCCGCGGCAAGAACGACGGCCCGCAACGAGGTCACCTGCGCATCCCGTACCGCCTAACGAGGGGCATGACTAGATTAGCTTTTCCTCTCGGTTATCCCCCGCCTCGGCGCGGAAGGTCGACGACCCGGTAGGTCACGGGCTTCTCGCTGCCTTCGTTGGCGGCCTCCAGACCCTTCACGACGTCCGGGGAGGAGTCCTGGGAGGCGAGGAGGAGGACGTTCATCCCACGCTGGGCCGCCTCATGGGCGGCCGCGACTGGCGCGAACTCGAAGTCCGTCGTGAGCTCTAGCTTCTCCGCGAGGACAAGGGCGACCACGTCGCTCACGCCGACGACGCCGTTTTCGAGGGAGGATACGAGGCGACGAGCCTCTTCCAGGTCGACGGCAGCCGTGCCTCCCCGAGCGGCTCCGGGAATCCGGACCACAGTAATCGTGCCGGGCTCCAGATCCACCATCCCTTCCAGGTCGACGACCGCCACGTCCTCCCCTCGGGCCGCAGACTGGAGGGAGCGCCCGCGCGACGAGGAGTCCCGCTTCGGGTAGGCCACCAAGCGGCCTCCGTCCATGAAGAGGCCCACCGCGTCGCCCGCTCGGATGGGGGCACCGGCGATGGCGGTGGTCGTGTCCAGGATCCGCGTCTCGGCGTACGACTGCTCCACGAACTCCCGCAACTCCCGGAGGCGGTCGTGGAGGGCTTCCACGCCGGCCATGGTCGGGGCGTAGACCCCGTCCTCCCGCTGGACGAGACCCTCTTCCGTGAGGGCGGCCAGGTAGCCGGAGACCCCCTGCACGCTGAGGTCCAGCTTCTCCGCGAGGCTCTTGAGACGGGTGTGCCGTCCCGTGCTGATCTCGAGAAGGAGGAGCAGCCGCGTGCCCTCGCGGACGTCCCGCAGGAGCTTCATCGGCCCGTAAACGATAGGCAGACTATGTAAGAGTGCGTCAGGCCGGCCTGGGTTCCCGCGTCCGCAGCCTCTGGACCCGGCGAGCGCCATTCCTATAGGCGAGGAGGACTACTGGGGTCCGTGGACCGGCCCCTCCTGATCGTCCTCACGGTCCTCATCAGCGTGGCCATCCTCATCGTCGTCGTCATCCTCTCCCTGATTCCTCCCCCGGACGTCCTCGTTGGCAATCTGGCCCTGGAGCCCGTGCAGGAGGGCCTCGCATCCCCCGTGGCCTTCGCCTTTGCGCCCGATGGTCGCATCTTCATCAACGAAATCCAAGGCGACGTCCGCATCGTCAAGGACGGCTCCCTCCTCCCGACGCCCTTCGTTTCCGTGGACGTCCTGACGCAGGGGGAGCGGGGCCTGCTGGGCTTAGCCCTTCATCCCAACTTCGCCGCAGAGCCCTACGTCTACGTCTACTACTCGTACCAAGGCGGGGGCGGTCCGTTCAACCGCATCTCCCGTTTCCCCGACCTCGGGGATGTGGCGGGGGCAGAGGAGATCCTCCTGGATCGGATCCCCTCGGGCAACATTCACAACAGCGGGCGCCTCCAGTTCGGTCCGGACGGCATGCTCTACGTCTCGATCGGGGACACGGGCAACCGAAACCAGGCGCAGGATGTGGGGACCATCCCAGGCTCCATCCTCCGCATGCACCCGGACGGGGCTTTGCCCGCGGACAACCCCTTCCCCGGATCGTACATCTACCTTTACGGCATCCGGAACGTGTTTGGCCTCCAGTTTACGCCGGGCGGCGTGCTCCTCTTCACCGACAATGGCCAATCCCGGAACGACGAGGTCAACCGAGGAACGGCGGGCGGAAACTACGGCTGGCCGGTGGTCCAGGGGGACCAGACCGACCCCGCCTTCGTGTCTCCCTTGGTCGTGTTCA
>JBHHWA010000209.1:0-2488 GCA_046756285.1 Thermoplasmata archaeon | reverse complement strand
AAGTCGAGGGTGGGGAGCCGCGCCTCGATTTCCTCCAAGGGTCCCCACAGGAGGGCCTCTCCGGCCTGTCGACCGAAGGCAAGGCGCCTCATGAGCCGAGAGAGGTCGGCCTCCGATTGAAAGGCCAGAAATCGGGGCTCGTACCAGACCTCCCGAGGCCTGTGGCCCATTCCCTGCAGGCTTGCCAGGACCTCCGAGATCGGAAGGTTGGGGTGCTCCCCCGAAACCTCCACGATGGAGATGTCCTTCGCACCCATCGAACCGCCCTCCTGGACCCGCTGTCCCGAGGGAGAGAGCGCCTATAAAGGCGGGCCGGACCCCTGGTTCGTCGTCTGAGACACACACCGAAAAGCCCTTAGGCCGTCCCGGTTCATGGAATGATAGGTCATGTCATCGGTCGAGCGGGAGGGTACCTTTGAGGAATTGCCTGCCTTCGTGGTTCGCGACTTCCAGCCCGATGATGTGCGGGAACTCAAGGCCCTGACCCACACCGCCCTCGGAGAGGACTACCCGCGCTCCCTCTTCCTCGACATTCACGGCTGGTGGCCGGACGGCTTCATCGTGACGTCTTGGCAGGATGAGGTCATCGCCTTCGTGGCGGGGATTGTCTCGGCCCCAGGGAAGGCTCGCATCCTCATGCTGGCCGTGCGGGAGGACCTACGGAGCCGAGGCATCGGAACCTCGCTGGTGGAGGAATTCACCCGACGCTGCCGGGCACGGGGCCTACGTTCCATCGAGCTAGAGGTTCGCAAGAGCAACCAACGGGCCATGGAGTTCTACAAGCGCCTCGGCTACACGGTCCGCTACCTTCTCCCCCGCTTCTACACGGACGGAGAGGATGGGTACAAGATGTGGAAGGCCCTCTCGAAGCCGTGAGGCTCCGGCCCTTTTTTAGGCGCTCAGTCCCTTGCCACCGCATCCGATGGAGGAAGTCACGGCCGAGGAGATGATGAGGCACGCGCCGGATGCTTCCCGGGAGATGGCCTCCCATCTCCGGGTCGGCGTGTTGAGCCTCCCGGGCGTGGAGGAGGTTAGTTACGGAGACCCGTCGGAAGGTGCCTATTTTGTGGCTTTTTCCATCGACGGAGATCCCGTCCTCCAGGCCCACATGGAGGATCCGCTCCGCGTGACCCTCGAGGTGCAGGAGACCGAAGCGCGAGCCCTGCTCGGCCGCCCGGATCTTGCCCGGACCGAGTTCCTCCAGGTGGGTAAGGAGGAGAGACAACCTCTCATGGCACTCGTCGAATTGGCCATGCAAGAGGCCGTGGGCGCCGTTTCGATCGACTTTGTCGTCGCCTCGCAAGAAGACCTCCGGGCCGCGGTTCTGCTGGCCCACGCGAAGTACGATGCCCTCATGACCGGCTGAGCGCTCTGACAGGAGCCGCTCAACCGATGTACCTCTCGTCCTCCGACTCGTGATAATTCCAGTAGTGGTAGGGGGAGGTCGCCCGCTGGGCTTGGGTGAGGTCCTTGGACACGCCCCCTTCGTAGGACCCGTACCGCTCTTTGATCTGGTCCTCCGCCGTCCGGGCAACCTTGACCGCGCGTTCGATGTGGGAGGGCTCGATGCGATTATCGCCCTCGTTCACCGCTAGGTCCCCGGCAGATCGAATGAGGCCCCCCATCTCCCGGAGCCGGAGCGTCAGGGAACGGCTCTTGCCTTCCTGTTCCTTGGCGCGACGACCGGACTCTTTGATGATCGCCTCCACAGCCTCCTTTGTGGCGTGTGGAATCCGGCGGTCCATGGCGATCTCCTGGGCCACGAACTGGGCCATCTTCGCCCGATTCGCCTCATCGTCCGGCATGGTCGTCTCCACCAGGACCTCGTAGCCCGATCCGACGATCCGCGAGCGCAGCGGGGACATGACGTAGGGCAAGTCCTGGATGTTGCAAGCCGCGACGAATATGAAGTCGCAGGGAACGGAGTCCACCCGTACGCTGGCCCCCGCGCTCTGCGGATTCCGGCCGCTGATGGGGAACCGCTTCTCCTGCATGGCAGTGAGGATGTGCCGCTGCAGCGGGCCGAGCTGAGGCAGCTCGTCGATGAATAGGACTCCCTCGTGGGACTCGTGGATTGCCCCGGCGACGACGCGAACGTAGGGCTCCGTCCCCAACTGGGGGTGCCCGCCATAAGGGTCGTGCTTCACGTCGCCTAGGAGCTCGACCTCGCTGGCGCCCGTGGCCAGGATGAAGGCGTTGCGCTCGAGGGGGACTAGGGCCTTGTGCGGGCTCTCCTTCTCGATCTTTCGCCGCTTCTCCAGGGCCTTCTGGTCGAGGACCTTAATCAGTTCCCCCGCCCGCTCGTACACCACGACCTCCTCCTTCCCGAACTGCTTGCGGGTCGTGGTGACGCGGTCCTTCCGGCTCATCTGCCCCAGGGTCACCTCCATGATCCCGCTGAGGAGATCGCCGAAGGGGTTCCCCATGTTCTGCACGGCCGCCTTGGGCCGGGAACACTTGGGACAGACCGCGTCGGAGGGGGAGGAGT
>JBHHWA010000208.1:0-2495 GCA_046756285.1 Thermoplasmata archaeon | reverse complement strand
CGGAACTTCTTCCCGCAGCTCTGGCACTGGGCCTTGCGCCGCGGACCCACCTCGACACTGATGGAACCGCATCGGGGGCAGGCCACCTGTGCCTGCGCGGTGGGGTCTTCCATAACGGCCTCCTCGGGCATGGCCTCCTCGGCCTCGACGGGCTCCGGCGGCTCCGGCATCTCGGCCTCAGGCGGCTTGTCCTGAGCCTCGTCCTCCAGGAGGGCCGAGCCCGCGAGCTTGGTCGCCTCGACCTCACTCTGGAAGGACTTGACGGCGCGGTAGGCCCTCTTCGCACGGAGGAGGGCGTTCACGTAGTCGTTGGCCTTCACGTACTCCAGGGCCGCCTTCAGGTCCTCGATGGCCTCGTTGGCGTGGAAACCCTCGGCCCGAGCGCGGTCGATGAGGGGCTTAATCTGTCCGATGAGCTCCTTCACCTGGCCGAGCTGTCTGTCACGGAGGTCGGCGACGCGCTCCATATGCGCCTTCTGGGCTTCTAGGGAAACCCGCTCCGCTTGGCTCACCAGGTCGTGCGCCTTGACGAACTCGGAGGCCTCGACGGATTCCCGGACCTGGGCCAGGAGATTCGAGGCCTCGTCGACGTCGGCCCCGATGGATCGGGCTTCCTCGATGACGGCCTCCACTGAGTCTACGGCCTCCCGAATCTCCTCGATTCGGATTTCACGGGCCTGGTGGACCAGCTCGTCCGCCCCTTCGATGATGGCGAGGTAGTCGAACCGCCGGTTCTCCTCGAGCGCTGTTCCTGCCTTGGTCACCATGGCGCGAGCTCGGGCGATGTCTCCGCCCATGGATTCGATGTTCTCGAGGGCCTTCTCTTGGGAAGCCACGTGCTCCTTTGCCTTCTTCATCTCCTTCTCGTAGAGGGAGAGGGTGGCGTCTGTCAGCTTCTCGAGAAGCGCAGTGTTCTCCAAGGCGTTCCCCTCTTTGAAGAGGTCGCCCGCCTCTTTGAGGACCTTCTTCACCTTCTGGCCGGGCTTGGAGGACTTCTTGGAGGTCTCCCAGATCTGCTGAGCAGAAGCGATGGCGAAGGCCCAGCTGGTCTCGACGTACTCCTTGGCCCGATCCTCCATCTGGTGGACGGCATCGCGAGCGGTGAGGATGGCACCGTCGAACCCCTTGCCGCGGAATTTGGAAACGGTCTCCGAGAGGTATTGAGACGGTCCCGAGAGGTCCACCGTGGTTCGTAGGGCCGCCTTGAGGTGGTCCTTCAGCCCGGTAAATGTGGCGTCCTTCGACTCCTGGGTCGCGGGTTCCTCGGGGGGCTCTGGCTCCTCATGAGGCTCTGGTTCCTCGGGGGGCGCCTCCTCCGCATGTTCCTCGTGGGCCTCGTCCTCGGGATGAGGCTCCGCAGGCTCAGGCGCGGGTTCCTCCATAGGCTCTCCGCCCTCCAACCCGAGAATCGAAGCGATTCCGGGATGGATGGAAATGGCCTCGAGGACGCCTTCGCGAGTCTCGAGACCCGACAGGTCAATGTCGTGAGCTTCCGCCAACCCACGAAGTTCCTCTTCGCCGAGGGCTTCAAGGTGGTCCCGCACGGCGTGCATTAAGTCCTGGGACGTCTCCTGCATGGACAACGCCTAGCAGCCGTTTCCTTAGGTCGGGGGTTAAAGGTTTCGCGACGGATATCAGGCACGGGAATCAGTCGGGGCACCCGGGGGTCGGAACCCGGTTCGGAGGCCCTACACCAGCCGTCCCTCTGGCCGACGGAAGTCCATATAGGGCGGCCCCAATGGCATCGCCATGGAGGCCGTGGAGAAGGGGGTCCTCCGCATCGGCTGGGCCCAGGATCACATGCCCGTCCTCCGGGAGGCCACCCGGGACCTCGTGGAGGCCCGGGGCCTCGAGGGCGCGCGCGTGAGCATGGCCATGCACGTCGAGGCGAAGACGGCGGTTCTCGCCCTCCGGCTCCGGGAGGCGGGGGCCCAGACGGTCGTGAGCTCCTGCAACCCCCTTACCACCGACGACGCCGTGGCCGAGGCCCTCCGGGAGAAGTACGACCTTGGCTGCTTCGCCCGGCGCGGACAGACCCACGAAGAGTACTACGAAGGCCTCCACAAGGTCCTCGACGTGGAACCTACCCTCGTCATGGACGACGGGGGGGACCTCACGCGGCTCCTGCATACCGAACGGCGGGATGTCGTGGAGGACGTGAAGGGGGGCACCGAGGAGACCACGACCGGAGTCGTTCGCCTCCGAGCCATGGAACGGGAGGGGGCGCTCCGTTTCCCGGTGGTCAACGTGAACGACGCCCAGATGAAGTTCCTCTTCGACAACCGCTACGGCACGGGACAGTCCACCTTGGACGGCATCATGTCCGCCACGAACCTGCTGCTGGCGGGGAAAGTCGTCACGGTGGTGGGGTACGGATGGGTCGGGCGGGGCATCGCCATGCGGGCTCGCGGAATGGGGTCCCGGGTCACCGTGGCCGAAATCGACCCCGTCAAGGCGGTGGAGGCCCGGATGGACGGCTTCGAGGTCATGCCCCT
>JBHHWA010000207.1:0-2496 GCA_046756285.1 Thermoplasmata archaeon | reverse complement strand
GAACTGGGGGTCCAGCGATGAGCGCCCTGATCTTCACCGCCTTCCTCGTGGCCCTCCTGGCTTCGGTGGTCGCCGTCTTCTTCTACGTTCTCATCATCACCGTGCGTTCCCTCTGGAGTCGCACGCGAAACGCGGGGCGGTCTCGCGGGAGTCCCTCACGGCGACGGTAGCCTTTTATCGCACCCCATCGGTCTTCTCCAGGGGGTTTCATGGGCTTCGAGAACGAGCAGACCTTCCTCCGGGCAACCCAGACGGGTGACGTGGCCGGGTTCCATACCCGCTACGACAAGGCGCTCGATGCGATTCAGGAGGAGTTGGGGCAGACGCACTCCATCTTCATCGACGGAAAGGAGGTCTCCGCGTCCTCTACCTTTCCCGACCGCAGCCCGTCCAATACCGACCTGATCCTCGGACACTTCCAGAAGGCCGGGAGAGAGGAGGCGGGACGCGCGGTGAAGGCCGCCCTTCGGGCCTTCCCGGACTGGGCGGCAACCGACTGGCACGAGCGTGTCACGATCTTCCGGAGAGCGGCCAAGCTCCTCGCGGGGGACAAGTTCGAGCTTGCGGCCCTCATCTCCCATGAGAACGGGAAGAACCGAGGGGAGGCGATGGCCGACGTCGACGAGGCCATCGACCTGGTGCGTTGGTACGCCTACCTTATGGAGGAGAACGAAGGCTTCGCGCAGGAGATGGGCCGCGCCTTGGAGAACGAGCGAACCCGGAGCATCTTGAGACCCTATGGGGTGTGGGCCGTGATTTCTCCCTTCAACTACCCTCTGGCCATCGTGGCGGGGATGACCACGGGAGCCGTGCTTACTGGGAACACCGCGGTCCTGAAGCCCGCCACCGATACGCCCTACCTGGCCGTGAAATTCTACGAGGCGCTTAGGGAGGCCGGGCTCCCGAACGGCGTCCTCAACCTCGTGACGGGGCCGGGTCGTGCCGTGGGGGCCGCCATCGTGGAGAATCCAGACGTCTCGGGCCTCATCTTCACGGGATCCCGGAACGTGGGGCTCCACTCCTTCCAAGCCTTTACAAGCCAGTTCCCCAAGCCCGTCATCACGGAACTCGGAGGGAAGAACCCAGTCATCGTGACGGAACACGCAGACCTGGAGAAGGCCATTCCGGGCGTCGCCCGAGGGGCCTTCGGGTATGGGGGCCAGAAGTGCAGTGCGACGAGTCGGGTCTACGTCCATGAGGCGGTCAAGGAGGAGTTCTTGGACGGTCTCCTCGAGTGGACTGCGGACGTCGAGGTTGGAGATCCGACCGATCCTGACGTCTACATGGGCCCCCTGATCAACGAGAAGGCCTACGCGAACTACCAGGCCTACGTGGACGTGGCGCGTCGTGATGCCAAGATTCTCGCGGGCGGGCGCGTCCTAACGGAGGGCAACCTCTCGAAGGGCTACTTTGTCGCGCCCACCGTCGTGGACGGACTCGCCGACGATCATACCCTCATCGAGGAGGAGCTCTTTGTGCCCATCCTCAGCGTGTCCGGGGTGGGCTCCATGGACGAGGGGATTACGCGGTCCAACCGCTCGGAGTACGGGCTCACGGCCGGCATCTTCACAGAGGACAAGCAGGAGCAGAGGGAGCACTTCCGTCGCATCCAAGCCGGCGTCGTCTACGCCAACCGAGAGCAGGGCGCGACAACGGGCGCCATCATTGGCGCTCAGCCCTTCGGGGGCTGGAAGCACAGCGGGATCTCCGGAAAGGGGGCGGGAGGCCCCTACTATCTGGAGCAGTTCCTCCACGAGCAGAGTCAGACGTACTACGAGTGACTCAGTACCACTTCTCCACGTGGGTCCGGTTCTTGGGTGCCCCCATGTCCATGAACATCTCCCGGACCTCGTCCACCATCTCCGGAATGCCGCAGATGTAGACCTCCTCGTTGTTCCAAGCAGGGACGCGCTCCTTCACGAGACGTTGGACGTACCCTCGTTCCCCGTCCCACCCGTTAATGGGGCGGCTCAGGGTGGGTACGTACGTGAACCGCTCGTGTTCCTTCGCCAACCGGCGCCAGTGATCGTGGTAGATGAGGTCCTCCTCCTTCCGTACGCCGAAGTAGAGCTGAATGGGTACGTCCTGGCCCACGTGGTACATCGTGTCGATCATGGCGCGGAAGGGGGCGATGCCCGTCCCGGTGGCGATGTAGTAGAAGCCGGACTCGATCGGATTAATGAGGATGACCTTGCCATAGGGCCCCGCACCGTCGATGAGGTCGCCCTCCTTGAGTCCACACAGGATGGGCGACATGGCGCCGCCCTCCACCTTCTTCACACAGAGCTCGAAGTAGTCCTTGATGTGGGGCGGGGAGGCGACGGAATAGGCCCGGCGGATGTCTTCGCCGTTCTTATCCACGCGCGTTAGGACCCACTGGCCGGCAAGGAAGTCAAGCGGCTTTCCGTCGGTGCGCTTGAATCGGGGAAGCCACACCCACGGGGTGTGGTGGATGTTCTCCGTGACCTCAAGTTGAAACTTCTCGATGGGGGGGAA
>JBHHWA010000206.1:0-2497 GCA_046756285.1 Thermoplasmata archaeon | reverse complement strand
CGATGATCTGGCTCGAGCGGAAGATCGTGGCCCGCCTGCAGGACCGGCGGGGCCCCATGATCACGGCGAAGAAGGATCGCTACATCGGCGGGACGGGGTACCTCCAACAGATCGCCGACGCCCTGAAGCTCATCCAGAAGGAGAACATCACCCCGCGTGCTTCCGACTCCTGGATGTTCCACATTGCCCCGGCCCTCCTCATTAGCAGCACCATCATCGTCCTCGTGGCACTTCCCTTCAGCGAAGGGTTCGTCATCGCCAACATCCCGGCGGGCCTCCTCCTCATCCTGGCCGCCTTCTCGCTGACCCCTATGGCCATCCTCTTAGCCGCCTGGGCGCAGAACAACAAGTACGCGATGATTGGCGGCATGCGCGCGGCCGCCATGATGATGTCCTACGAGATCCCCATGATCCTGGCCGTCATCGCGGTCATCGTCCTGGCCGGGAGCCTCAACCCGATCGAGATCGTCAATCAGCAGTCGCAACCTTCCATCATCGCGCCCCTGGCGGCCGTCGGGTTCGCGAACTGGTACATCATCCCCCAGTTCCTCGGCTTCCTCATCTTTGTCTTGGCGATGATGGCCGAGCAGGAGCGGGTTCCCTTCGACTTCCCCGAAGCGGAGGAGGAGGTCGTCCACGGTTGGCTGGTGGAGTACGGGGGGATGCGCTTCGGGATGATCTACGGCTTCAAGTGGCTCCGGACCCTTGTGGCGGCCGCCCTGGTGGCCCTCCTCTTCCTCGGCGGATGGCACGGACCGGTCCTGCCGCAGGAGATCTGGTTCATCCTGAAGATCTACTTCGTCTTCTTCATCTTCGTCTGGATCAGCTGGTCCGTCCCGCGGATTCGCATCGACCAGGTCCTCAGCATCGGCTGGCGGAAGCTCATCCCCCTGGCCCTCTTCAACATCTTCCTGGCGGTCCTCGTCGTGTTCGCGAACGCCCAGGGGTGGATCTGATGCCGCGGTAGCGGAGGGAGGGGAATGGTCGACGCCCTGCAGTTCGTCTTCCTGGTCATCTCGGCCGTGGAGGTCATCACGGCCGTCCTCGTCGTGACGGCGAAGAAGCTCATGTGGGCCGCCTTCTGGCTGGCCATCAGCTTGGTGACGATCGCCGGCATCTACCTCCTCTTCCAATCGGAGTTCGTCGCCATCATCCAGATCCTCGTGTACGCCGGGGCCGTCCCGGTCATCTTCCTCTTCGGCATCATGCTGACCCGGACAAAGGCCATGGAGCGGGTGGAATGAAGGGGGAGCGGCTTTTCGTCTTCGTCGGGCTGACCCTCCTCACGCTCCTCATGATCGGCTCCTTCCTGGGGATCCCCTGGAACACGTTCTCGGTGGCCATCTCCAACACCGACGTTGCCCAGGAGGTGTTCTCCCGATTCGTCTTCAGCATCATCGTTATGGCCCTCGTCCTGGCCGTGTCCATGATCGGGGGCATCTTCCTCGCCCGGCGGGAGGAGGCTCCATGATCCCCCTCGAGTGGGAGCTCTCCCTCTCCGCCATCCTGTTCGCCGTCGGACTCTACGGGATCCTGGTCCGACGCAACGCCATCATCGTCCTGATGTCCGTGGAGATCATCCTCAACGCCGCCATCCTGAACTTCGTCGCCTTCTCGGCCTACACCGGGGACGTCTCCGGTCAGGCCTTTGCCCTGTTCGCCATCGCCCTCGCGGCGGGGGAGGCGGCCATCGGCCTCGCCGTCTTCCTCGTGCTCTACGGCGTCCACCAAACAGTGAACCTGGACAAGATCAGGATCCTGAGGTGGTGAGCTGGCCTTCTTCGTCGACTGGTCTTGGGTGATCGTCGCCGCCCCCCTCGTGGCCTTCGTCGTGGTCCTGGTCACGGGCCGATGGCAGTGGCAGGGAGGCGCGGCTTGGACCATCGGCGCGGTGGGTCTCTCCTTCGTCTTCGCCTTGGGCCTCCTGATCTATGCCCTGCTGAACGGGGCCGTCGGCGGGAACTTTCCGGCCCAGGAGGTGATCTGGTACCGCTGGCTGGGAACCCCGGACTCCGGGTTCGTGATCGAGTTCGGCATCCTCATCGACACGCTCAGCGTGGTCATCCTGGCCCTCGTCTCCTTCCTCTCGCTGCTCATCGCCATCTACTCCGTGGGGTACATGGGCCACGAGAAGGACAAGGCCCGGTACTACTCCCAGATCGCCCTCTTCGTCTCGGGGATGCTGGGGGCCGTCGCGGCGAACAACTTCCTCCAACTGCTCATCTTTTGGGAGATCATGGGCCTCTGTTCGTACCTCCTCATCGGGTACTGGTACCACAAGCCCGAGGCGGCCGCGGCCGCCAAGAAGGCGTTCCTGGTGACCCGAGTGGGGGACGTTCTGTTCCTCGTCGGCGTCATCGCGGTGTTCGTCATCTTCGGGACGTTCAACATCCAGGAGGTGAGTGCCCTCGCGCCGGGCCTGCCGCTGCGCCTGACCCTCGTCGTTCCCCTCCTATTCTTCGCGGGCGCCATCGGGAAGAGCGCCCAGTTCCCCCTC
>JBHHWA010000205.1:0-2499 GCA_046756285.1 Thermoplasmata archaeon | reverse complement strand
GGTGGGTCGGGTTGGCCGTGGAGTTGTAGGCCAGGACGAAGCGTGCGCCTCCGTTGACCGCGGTCACGTTGACGAGGAGGCGGAGGCGGCGGGGGTCCGAGGCCGTGAAGGCCTGCTCCGCCCCCGCGCCGACGGTTAGAACGAGGGGATCCGTCGTGTTCTCATCGATAGTGACGGTGGAGGAGGTCACGATCTCCTGCGGGTCGCTGCCATCGGCTCGCGTGTGATGGACGTGGACGGTAATCTGCACGTCGCCGCCGCCGCCGCCCTCCGTCTCCTCCGGGTCCAGGGTCAGGGAGGGTTCCTTGTAGCGGAGGGCGAGGATGTGCGCGAACTCGGCCTCCGCGGTCACGCTGCTGACCTCGGCGCGATACCGGGCGTCGATGGCGCGGTTTCCCGTGTTCGTCTCGGCGTAGCCCCAGGCGATCATGGTCGGGTAGTCGCCCCTGTCGCTTTCGTGTTGCGCCTCCACCTGTTGGGAAGCGGCGAGACGGATCTCGGCGAAGTGACCATCGGTGACAATCGCTCCGACGTCGTCGTGGGCCAGAACGACGAGGTAGACGTAGTCCCGATCGGACGATTGCGTGGCCGTGGTCAAGGAGACCTTCGGCTGGTAGCTCGTGAGTGTGGTGGTTTCGTAGGCGGCGGAGGAGGCGCTCTCCACCCCTTCGAACACGTCGGATCGGAAGAGCAGCTGGGTCAACCCCCGGCGCTCCGATCCCGCCGTATCCGGTTCGTGTCGAATGACGAAGGACTGACTGCTCGCTCCCAGGTTCCTCTGCTCGAAGTGGATGAGAGGTTTGAAAATGGCGGTGCTGATGTGGGTCTCGCGCGATCTCTGTTGATTTGCATTGGTCTCATCCTCAGCGAAGATGCGCGAGGTGCTCGAACCGGGCGCCTCGTGGTGGAAGGCGTTGGCCATCCAGATGTAGTCCCCCGCGGAGGGCGGGGTGAACGTCACGGTTAGGGCGTCCGTGGGGTCCACCGTGTCGGTGACCTGGGGCAGGTCCTCCGCATACTGCACGTCCGCGGTGGGTGGGTCGGGGATCATGAACGCGAGAATCGTTGCCCCGTCGATGGCGTCCGTCCCTCCGTTGGCCCGGAAGTCGATGCCGATCGTCTGTTGCGCGGTCGTACCGTTGATCTTCAGGAACGCCCCGTTGACGTTCCAAACATCCCCCCCACTCTGGTACGAGATCAGGTCGGTCCCCGTCCGGGCCGCCCCGTTCACGGTGATGCGGGCTTCCCCATAAATCTCCTCGGTCCCGCTGCCCCCCACGTGGCGCTGGCGCCACGTCGCCACTACGACCCAGTGTTCCGACGTCTCGCTGGGCGTGAACTGCAACTGCACCTTGTTCGCGTAGGTCGCGGAGGAGGTCTGGGTCTCCCCGAGGCTCTGGTTGAGGAAGTACCGGGCGGAGAGCGTGTTTGTGGGGGGACTGACCGCGGCAGAGTAGTTGTAATGGAGGTAGTGATCGGTGTTGAATCCGCTGGCGGCGATGGCGGTCTGGGTCTTGAAGAGGATCGTGGTGCTCGCGTTGTTCCAGGACGACCCGTTGCCCAGGGTGCGGTCGAGCTCGTTCCAGGCGCTGCCGGTCCAGTAGACCACCCGGATGTCGTCGCCGTCGGCCTGGGACTTGCTGTCCGTGACCAGCTGTTCGTGGTCGAAGGTGAGCTTCACGGGATAGCTGATGGGGATGGAGGAGGACCCGGCGGAGATGTTGATCGGCCGACGGAAGGTGTAGTTGGAGTCCCACCACCCGCGGGGGAGCTCGTCGAAGTACATGTTGAAGGTGTAGTTCCCCGCGGCAATGCCGTAGTCCTCGCCGCCCGTGGGCCACGTCTCGTCCACGTACCAGTAGGCGGTCTGGCCTACCGTGTCGAAGGCGAGGGTGGCCTCCGTCGATCCCGGGGTCGTGTTCATGTGCTCCCCCGCGGGGGAGATGCCGCTGGTGGGCGTGTCGTGGAGGTAGTACCGCTCGGGGGGCGACACCCCTGTGGCGACCTGCGCGAGGATGCCGAAAAGGAGCGTCGACAAGAGTATCCCGCTTACCAGGCTGGTGGAGATCCTTCGGTTCCGAAGACGTCGAAGACCCGCGACAAGGGCCAGGGGGAAGATTAAGAGGAGGACCATCATCCCGAAGTCCGTCCAGAAATGCAGAAGGGGAGTGAAGCCGGTCACAAGAAGGAGCGCGGCTCCCACCGCGATGGCGATCAGGAGTAGAGCCTGAAGCTTGCGCTTCGGTAACATGACTCGGCGCGCCTCTCGCGCGAGCCTCGTTCGGGGAGCGGTATAAAGGACGTGTTTTGGTTATCAGTGCTGATAGTAGGAATCAGTGCTGATTGTGAGAATCAGATTCCGAAATGAGGAATGAGAACAGCGCCTGACACTCAGCCCAGGGTCCATCCGATTGCCGTCTGGGAAGTAGGCTTCAGTTGAAAGCTGGAGAAAGGGCTCGGACCGGCGTGGCCTCAACCAGACGGCCTTTGCTGAATCCG
>JBHHWA010000204.1:0-2504 GCA_046756285.1 Thermoplasmata archaeon | reverse complement strand
CCTGGGAGGAGATGCTGGTCGGTGTCGTCGGCAAGCCCAATGCGGGCAAGAGCACGTTCTTCGCGGCCGCCACCTTGGCTCCCGTAGACATCGCGGCGTATCCTTTCACCACCATCAAGCCCAATCGCGGCATCGCGTACGTGACCCACCCATGCCCCCACTCCGAACTGGGTACCGCATGCAGCCCCCACAATTCCCCTTGCACCGGGGGAGTGCGCCTCGTCCCCCTGGACCTTCTCGATGTGGCGGGTCTCGTCCCTGAGGCTCACAAGGGACGCGGCCTGGGGAACCAGTTCCTGGACGATCTGCGCCAGGCGTCCGCCTTCATACACGTTGTGGATGCCAGCGGGGCGACCGACCCAGAGGGAAACATCGGGTCTCCGGGGGACCACGACCCCAAGGAGGACGTCCTCTTCTTGGAGAGCGAGCTGGCCTACTGGATCGCGGGTATCCTGGCCAAGGGATGGGACAGGATGGCGCGTCGCGCAGAGATTGAGGGTGAGGATCTGGAAAAGCTGCTTTCCGATAGGCTGACCGGACTCGGGTTCCGTGAGGTCCAGGTCCACCTCGCCTTGCGTGAAGTTGCCCTGGAGGAACCTCCCCGGCGCTGGAAGGAGGAGGAGCTCGTTCGCCTCGCGCGAGCGCTCCGTCACATCGGCAAGCCCATGATTCTCGCGGCCAACAAGGCCGATGTCGCGCCCGAGAACGCCTTACGGGGCTTGCTGGAGCTGCCCGACATCCCGGCGATTGCGACGTGCTCGGAGTGCGAACTCGCCTTACGGCGCGCCACCAAGGCGGGCCTCCTCGAATACATTCCCGGGGCATCCGTCTTCACCGAACGGCCGGACGCGAGCCTCACGGGGCAGCAGAGCGAGGCACTAGAGAAGATTCGCGGGTACCTCGAACAGTTCGGCTTCACCGGTGTCCAACGATGCCTCGAGGAGCTCGTCTT
This sequence comes from Thermoplasmata archaeon, assembly GCA_046756285.1. Taxonomy (GTDB): domain Archaea; phylum Thermoplasmatota; class Thermoplasmata; order RBG-16-68-12; family JAJISG01; genus JAJISK01. Next base: position 1,552 of record JBHHWA010000204.1, on the reverse strand, counting down.
CGAGCAGATGGGCATGGTCGTGGCCTTTCCCGTGGAGGACGAGAATCACTGGACCGACAAGGACGGCAACGTCCTGCCCGACGCGTTCTTGATGCCGCGGGGGAGTGTCGCAAGGGACTTAGCCTACCAGGTCCATAGCGACCTCGGGGACAACTTCATCCGGGCGGTGGATGCACGGACCAAGCGGGTCCTGGGTAAGGATTATGAGTTGCAGGATGGCGACGTGATTCGGGTCGTCGCGAGGTCCTAGCATGGCGGTTCACGACGTCCGGCTGCTGGCTGCTTCTTATCGCCGGGAGGGGGACGAGGAACAGCCGGTCATCGAGTTGTTCGGCAAGACCCGGGGCGGCCGGGCCATCACGGTGGAGTACCGGGGTTTCCGCCCCTACTTCTACGCGGTCGAGCCCCCGCAGTCCCTCCGAGGCACCTTCGACCGAGATCCCGAGGTGGTTGAGCTGAGGGACGTCTCCCTCGAGGTCCGCCCGCTGGAAAAGAAGGCCTGCGTCCAGGTCGTCATGCAACACCCGTGGCGGACCCCGGAGTACCGGAACAAGGCCCGGCAGTTCGGGAGCGAGATCCTGGCCGCGGACATCCCCTTCGTCCATCGCTTCATCTACGACATGGACCTGGGCTCCTGCTTCCGCGTCGAGGGCGAGGAGGTGGAGGGCGGCTACACGACGGAACTCGTACTTCGGGCGGAGTCCTTCGAGGAGTGCGAGCCCTTCACCCCGCCCTTGAAAATCCTCAGCTTCGACATCGAGAACAGCATCGAGGACGGGCATCTCCTGACCCTGGGGATCGCGATGCGAGGCCCTGACGGCGAGATCGAGACCCAGGCTCTCCGGGGCGGAGAACGAGAGATCCTCCGGGACTTCGTCACCCTGATTGAGAAGGAGGACCCGGACATCCTCAGCGGGTACAACATCGGCGGGTACGACATCCCCGTCCTCGTGGAGCGGGCCCGGAAGGGGAACCTGGGCCAGCTCGCCCTGGGTCGCGACTTCGCCACTTTCTTCCAGATCAACGAGCGGATGTGGCGCCTCCACGGACGGGTCATCGTGGACGCCTGGTGGAGCGCCCGCACCGACCTGCGGCCCAAACAGGAGACCCTGGACTACGTGGCCCGGGCCCTGCTGGACGAGGGAAAGCAGGAGGTGGATCGGGCCCGCATCGACGAGGAGTGGGAGCGGGATCCGGAGCGGGTCATCCGCTACTGCATGAAAGACGCGGAACTCTCCCTCCGAATCCTGGAGAAGCTGGCGAGTGTGGAGAAGGGCCTGGACCTGGCGACGGTGTCCCGCCTACCCTTGGACGACGTTCTCAACGGCCGGACCTCCAACCTCATCGACTCCCTCCTCATTCGGGCGGCCGACCGCGAGGCGTTTGGCGTCCCCATGATGCGACGCCGCGGTGGAGGGGAGTCCATTGAAGGGGGCTACGTGCACACGATCGACCCCGGCCTGTACGAGTGGGTGGTGGGCATGGACTTCCGGGCCATGTATCCGAGCCTCATCATCGAGAACAACATCTGTTTCTCCACCCTGCACGCGGA
>JBHHWA010000203.1:0-2505 GCA_046756285.1 Thermoplasmata archaeon | reverse complement strand
GTCTCCATGTACTCCGTCTCCACGGCCGCGCCGCCGATGCAGTCGGCCCACAGCTGGGGATTGAGGCCGCACACCGCCCCCACATCCTCTTGCACGATGATATCCGCCACCTGGAGGTGGCCGCCCGGCTTGAGAACCCGTGCAATCTCCCGGAAGGCCGCCTCCTTCTTGGGCACCAGGTTGAGCACCCCGTTGCTCGTGACTACGTCCACGGAGGCGTCGGGAAGGGGGAGCTCCATGGCGTTCCCTTCGAGGATCTCGACGTTGTGGGCGTGCATTGCCTTGGCGTTCTGCCGGGCCTTATCCAGCATCGCTGGCGTGATGTCGAGGCCGTAAACCTTGCCCGTCGATCCGACCTTGAGGGCGGCGTAGAGGACGTCCGTCCCAGAGCCCGAGCCGATGTCCAGGACCGTATCCCCCTCCTGAATCACGTCCGCGACAAAGGGGTACCCCACGCCGGCGAAGGATTCCACGGCCGCGGGCGGCAGGCGTTTCACCTCCTCAGTGGGGTACCCCACGTAGGCCAGCGCCTCCCGTCCCAAGGGGAAGTGGTACTCCTTCCCGGGTCGGGTGGCGACTTCCGTGTAGAGGTTCTGGACCGCGGCGGTCACGATGGGAGTCAGGTCCGCCGTGGACTCGATCTGGGCCTCGGGGGGAACGTGGGAGATCCGGACGACGTCCAGGGGAAGCGTCTCTGCCTCCACAGGCTCTGCCTTCCAGAAGGGTGCGAAGCCGAAGGATTGGGGTTCGAGGAAGCCGGCGTCAGCCAGCCTGTCGAGTCGGACCTGGGCGTCCTCGTCGGAGATGCGGAACACCTCGGCGATCTCGCGGGCCGAGAGGAGGTGGCCCTCCACCTTCTCCACGTACTCCAGGATGTCGGCGGGGGCCCGTTTCGGCAGACCGGGGACCATCCGGTCGATCTCCTCCTCGAACGGGCCGGCCGTAAACACCTCCCCCTTCACGATCCGCTGGCCGTCCGCCTCGATGAGGAGGCTCAGGAAGTTCACCTTCTCGCTCCGCATCGCCTCCAGGTCCCGAAGGAACGCCTCCTTCATCGCGGGCGCGTACATGTCCTGGAGCAACTGCTTTCCATCCAGACCCACCTCCTGTGCGAGTCGGATGAGCTCCCCCTCCGTCGCGGGGCGGGCCTCGACCTGGAAGGCCTCCATCTGCCGGCGGAAGTAGCGCTCCGCCTTGTGAGGATCCTGTCTCTCGGCGGCCTTGAAGGCGAGACACGACGGGTACGTGGTGGTGCACCCGGCCTTGCGGTAGTAGTCGGCTTCCACGGGGTTCCCCGTGAATTCGACCGACTCCTGGACCCAGGTGACGGTGGACTCCTCATCTACCCCGTACTGGCTCCGCCAATCGTCGATGTCGTCAAACACGCCCCCCATCCGATAGACGACCTCGAGGTTGTCTCCGTACACCTCCTTCAGGCGCCGAAGGACCGGCTCCAACCCCCAGGACCACCAACACCAAGGATCGGCGAAGTGAACGATGCGTATCGGAGCATGCGCCGCTTCTCCCATGGTCTCCCCTCCTGAGAGGGTCGGCAAGGGGATAAAACCGCGCAGCCGCGATCTACAGGTCCCGGACGAACCGCGTCATGATCGCGATCTCGCCCTCGAATCGGGCCGTTGCCGCCGGGGAGTACCAGATGTCGGCGAGGTGAGGGGCGGCGCGCAAACATGCGTCCCGGATGTCGGCCCCCGACACGCTCCGAAGGACGTCGAGGGCCTGATCCTTGAAGTTCTTGAGGAACTCCCGATTCGGCTCGAAGAGGATGTCCACGATGCTCATCTTCCCCTCAAGCCAGTCCGCGATGGCATCGGGCGGGGCGGACCCGACTCCGGTTTCGATCTGCTGAAGGAGAAACTCGCGAGGGCCGCCGGGCATCATGGGCGACTCGATGTAGGAAGGCGAGCTCTTAAGGGTTGCTGGTCCCGGAATCTCAGCCGGAAACGTGGAGGACGATGGCATCGTACCCGGAGGCGCCGTTGGGGAAGGCACCCGAAGACTCGGACTCCTGAGGCTGGCCGGTCCCGTCCACGAGGCGGGCCATGATCTGGTGGGAGCCGCCAGCGGGAGGATTCCAGTCGAAGGTCCAGAGCACCCAGGTGAGCTGGGATAGCGGGGGCGTCCGAAGGGTGGCGGCCGACCAGGTCCCCCCTCCGTCCGTACTCACCTCGACGCGGGAGACCCCCCTCGAGCCAGAGAAGGCCACGCCTCCCAGACTTACGGGGGCGGTGACGACCGCGTCGGGAGCGGGGGTCGCGATGACGGCCTTTGGGCGCACGTCCCCACGATTCGTCCATCCCTTCTGCTGCCAGAATCCCAGAAATTCGCCTTCGACGAGGGAAATGCGGGTCAGCCACTTGGCGGAGAACATCCCGTACAGGTCCGGCACCACAGCCCGCGCGGGGAAGCCGTGGTTCGTGGGGAGGGCGACACCGTTCATCCCCAGGGCCACCAGCGTGGTTGCCTCCTCGGCCTTCACCCGCGGAA
>JBHHWA010000202.1:0-2558 GCA_046756285.1 Thermoplasmata archaeon | reverse complement strand
AGGACGCCGATGAGGAGTACTACGCGCTTCCCTTGGAGAAGCGCCAGAAGCTGGAAGCCCCCTACATCGACCGGACCGTGTACGCCGATCTGAGCGGACAGGCCATTGAGGCCTATCTCATCGCGAGCTCCGTGTTGGGGGAAAACCGGTACCGGGAGGTTGCCCTCGAGGCGTTGGCTAGGCTCGAGGAGCAGGTGCTGCCCAATGACGGCCCTCTCTTGCACTACTGGGACGGCTCCCCCCATGTCGACGCGATGCTGGGCGACTACGTCAGCCTGGCCCGCGCCTTCTTGACCGCCTTTGAGCACACCGGGGAGGAGCGATACCTGGAACGCTCGGAGGCCCTCGTCCAGGAGATGTTGGCGGCCTTGACGGATGAGGGCGGTCTCCTGATGGATCGAAGAGCTCAGGAGGGCGACATCGGGCTGCTGCGGGAGGGACAGAAGCCGCTGATGGACAACGCCCACGCGGCACTGCTCCTGCTGAAGTTGAGGGAACTCACCTGGAAGGAGGCGTATGGGAAGGCTGCGGCCCAGATTCTCGAGGGTTTCGGGAGTCAGTATCGTCGTTACACGATCTTTGCATCGGGGTACGCCCTGGCCGTCGAGGCCTACCGAAAGGGCGTAACCAAGGTCGACGTGGTCTTGGAGGAGGGGGCAGAGGCGCGGCGTGAAACCCTGGTTCCAGTCCTTCGTGCCTTCCAGCCCTCATGGGTCGTGCGTCCCCTTCAGGTGGGAACCCAGACCTTCAAGGCGGCCAAATACCCGGACGATCCGGTGCCCGCGATCTACGCCTGCAAGGGGACGCAATGCTCTCCTCCCATCACCTCTCCGGCCCCCCTGGACGAAGTCCGAACCTTCGCCGAAGATCTCGAAGCGACCATCTCATCCTAGGCTTCTTTCTTGGGTCAACCCGCGTCCGTCACCAGAGCGGTGGAATTGGGGGTTATCACGCATGGAACTGCCTGCCAAAGGTTTATTCTGCCCTAGCTTCTGCACAGCCAGTCCATGGTCAACGGGCAGGAGCTCGGTGCAATCCTCTTCGCCGGGACACTCCTGGCCGGGACGTTCATCGTGCTCCTCTCCCCCGTGATTTATAAGCTGGTGGAGGAGCAGACCAAGTTCCGTCTCTACCTCCTTCTGGCCCTCGTCATCGGGGTGATGGCGGGCTCGCTATACCTGGTGTTCTTGGCCTTGGACAATCCCCTGTTCTTCCTGCCGTTCGCCGTGTTAGTGGCTGCGTTGCGCGCGGTCTCGCCCACCTTCCTCTATCGCTCCATGGAGTTCCGCTGGGAAGAGCGCAAGTGGTGGGTGGTCCTCCGGATCCTCCTCGCCATCCTCTTTCTGGGCTTCGCGGGGTACATCACCTACGCCCTGATCCTCGACGTCCTGCAGCCCTTCATCGGCCCCCAGTCGGCGGAGGCCCTTTTCGTCGAACAGATCCTCATGGCAGTCGGCGGTGCCTTCGTGATCATTCGGCTCTTCTCTCGGATTCTCCCAGAATCCCTTCGGGACAAGCCGACGGCCTGGATCGCGGCCATCCTGCTTTCCGTGTCCTTCGCCTTCCTGGCTCCTTTTGCCATCCCCGAATATGACAACTTCTACCGCCTCTCGGGCATCGCGGGCTGGCTCCTCGGCTTCGTCGTCCTTTGGAGGTACTCTTGAGCCACATGGTTTCCGCTTCTGATTACCACACCCAAGACTGGAGAAGCAACGCTTTTCCCACGTTAGCCCGCCACGAAGGTCCTAGGACTGGAGATGGCAGAGCACGAGCTCATCACGCTATTCGCCGTGCTGCTTCTCTCGGGCGGCATCTTGGTGCTCTTCGCGCCCGTTTTCTACCGCCTGGCGCGGAACGGGCTCTGGGCCATCGGCTTCGTGCTGGCCGTCCCGGCGTTCCTCCTCGTGACCTTGGGCCTTTCCTTCATCCAGCTGAGTTTCGCGGACCCGGCGGTCCTCGCGCCCGTGGTGGCCTTGGTGTTCGGGATGCGGATCGTCGCCCCCACCCTCGCGTTCTTCAAGGTCCGCGAGCGGCTTGAGGGGAGGAGTTCGTGGAACCCCGCCAGGCTTGGCCTGCTCGCCGGGTTCGTTACCCTCGGCATCTACGTGGGCATCACGGGGTTTGGGGGAGCGTCCGCAATCGACCCGATCCTGATCAGCGAGCGGATTCTCATGGCCGTCGGGACCGCCTTTATCTTTCTTCGCTTCCAGGTGAAGGTCATGCCCCGGGGATCGTACGACCTCTTCGTCGTCTGGGTGGCCGCGATCCTCTTCTCCCTGGCCTTCGCCGTGGTGGCGCCCTTTGCTTTCCCCGCGTATGCCGTTCTATACGCCCTCTCCGGCATCATGGGGTGGCTCATCGGCGCCGCAGTCGCGATGAAGTCCCCCTCGACCTCCCCCGCCAAGTCGCTTTATACTAGCGCCGGTTGGGTTCGCTGAGCGCTCATGGCCAAGTTTTTCACGGAGGAGTATTTCCAAGACCTTGCGGACCGCCTCAACACCGATGACGAGTGGCGGAAGAAGGCGGAAGGCGTGAATGCGAAGATCGTCGCCACCGCC
>JBHHWA010000201.1:0-2561 GCA_046756285.1 Thermoplasmata archaeon | reverse complement strand
TACGAGCCGAGGCAGAACTTCAGCTCGATGCTCCGGATCGGGGGCCTTAAGATCTTCGTCGACAGCGGCGACCGTGGGCAGAAGTTCCTCACGGATCCCTACCAGGACAACCCGGGCTACTACGGCGAGGTCTACTTCACCCAGGCCGAGCTGGACGAGCTGGTACGGGAGACCCACCAGAGGGGCTTCCAGATCGCCGCGCATACCGGAGGCGACGCGGCCCATGATCTGATCCTTAGCGCGTACGAGAAGGCCCTCTCGGGGGAGCCGAACGCCCTGTACCGCCACCGCATCGAGCACGTGATGATCCTGAGAGATGACCAGCTGGAGACGATGCGACGCCTGGGCATCCTGGCCTCCTTCCAGCTCAGCTGGTTCCACTCCGATTGGGCGGAGGAGTTCGAGACCACCCTCGGTGAGGAGAGGCTCCCCTGGGTGGGTCGATGGCGAGACCTGCTGGACGCCGGTGTACCCTCCATCGGAAGCACGGACCATCCCTGGGGATACGGGACACCTGGACCCTCCATGAAGGCCATCTACCAGGCCGTGACGAGAATCGGCGAGCAGGGACTTCCGCCGCCTCTCTGGATGTCGGATCAGCGGATCAGCGCGGAGCAGGCCCTCCGCCTCCTCACCATCGACGCCGCCTACGGGACGTTCCAGGAGGATGTGAAGGGCAGCATTTCGGTTGGGAAGCTAGCCGACCTGGTGGTGTTGTCGGAGAGTCCCCTTGCTGTCGCCCCCGAGCGAATCCCTGAAGTGGAGGTCCTCCTCACAATCGTCGGTGGGCGGTCCGAACATTGTCTCGTCTACACCTTCCTCTGTGGAGGATCGCCCGCTTCGAACCACGTGAGCGTCCGGGCGTTGGGGGAGGACCCGGTCCTCCAGGGACAGCTAGCGACCTCCGCTACGGGTGTCCGGAGAGCCGGCAGTCCCTCCCCAAGGGAATCCATTCCAACCAAGGCTTAGCGACGGGATGACTGGCTGCCGAACCGACCCGGCCCACTTTCGCATATACTGTAATTGTTGTATCAGCTGAGGACCTAAACGCGCTGGGTGCTCGTGCCACCCCGCTGTCAGTCGTGGCCGGAGATGTAGTTGTATTGGGACCGAGGATGTGGAAACAGCTTGGCTTGGCCTTTCTACTGATGGCAGGAGGGTTGACGGCTAGTGTCGCCGGTTTTGTCGGCGACTTCTACGAGCACGAAATTGCCGGCTTCTCCGCGGAGCTGGAGTCGATCTACGCACCAGTACACCTCCTGATCTTCGCGGGAATCGGCCTTACGGGGCTCGCTTTCCTCATAGGGGCATTTGGGTTGATTCGGGAGGGATATCACCCGCTCCGGATGCTCCGGACCTAACATCCCGGTGGAGAGCGTTCGCCTCTTCAGGTCCTTGGAGGCGCTGTAGGAATACCGAATTGGGTCCAACATGCGTCGGCGATGAGCTCTTCACGCCACTCGGGGGGAGCAGCGTTCGACATGTTTATATTCCGTTTCGAGTTACATGTTAACACCGGACAAACTTTAGGGGCTTTGGTTTGACCACAGGAACCGCGTTGACAGATAGGTTGCGGAAGGACTTGGATCTCCTCCACCGCCACATTACCGTCCTGAAGGCCGTGGAAGAGCACCAACCCATCGGCATCATGCGGCTCTCGAAGCTGCTGGGTCACCCGCAGCACAAGGTCCGGTACGCCTTGCGGGTCCTCGAGCATGACGGGCTCATCCGCCCCTCCCCGGAGGGGGCCGTCGCGACCGAGAAAGCGAAGCGGTTTCACGAGGAGCTTCGCGTCGTCCTGACCGAGATGAAGAAGACCGTCGAGGCGTTAAAGAAGTCCGTCTGACGTAAATGGCTACGCGCCAGGACTTACGTCCGACGACTCTGCAAAGTCCTGGCGCATTGTCCTCGAGTGTGAGAGCCCGGCGACCGGCCATGGGCCCCTATATGGTCATGCCTTCGTTGCCTCCACGGCAGCATGCTATGGGAAGACATATGTGCAATAGCAGCGCCAGGTCACGGCAGTAAGCCCTCTTCTGTGCGGAGGTCCAACCAACCTTGCGCCCTGCTATCCTCTTGGCGGCCTCGGCTACCGCCGTCCTGCTCCTACCAAGCCTAGAGGAAGTCCGCGAGGAGCGACCTCACGTCCCCCGGCGTCGCGACGTTGTACTCGGCCTGGGTCGGTCCCATTCCCAACTTGAGGGAGTGCGCCCCCGTGGGGAGGCGTGCGAAGACATCCTCGTCGGTCGCGTCGTCGCCGCATGAGAGGACGAAGTCCCACTCTCGAGTCTCGAGCCACTTCGAGACGGCCGTGCCCTTGTCCACTCCCGCGTTTTTAACCTCGATGACCTTGTTCCCCTCCAGCGTCACGAGGCCCAGGTTGGCCATGCGATGGAGGAGGGCGTCATTCAGCTCCCGCGCCCGAAGCGCGCCCATCTCGGGGTCCACCCTGCGATGGTGCCACACGAGCGAGAACTCCTTCTCCTCGACGGTTGAGCCCGGTGTTCGATCCACGAACCCCTCGAGCATGGACCGGATCTCTGGCTTCCAGTCGTCTCTCG
>JBHHWA010000200.1:0-2578 GCA_046756285.1 Thermoplasmata archaeon | reverse complement strand
GCCGTGAGGAGTCCAAGCCCCCCGAGGAGCAGGACGAAAAGCAAGAACATCGTCGCCGCCCTGTGTCTGGAGTTTATGTCCATCCCTTTGCCTCCGTTCACCCTGCATAGCGCCCACTTGGTTTCCATAGCCCAGCCTGGGCCGGCATCGGCTTAGCGGGTGCGGCTATATAATCCTCGCGGGTGCGAGATTCGTCCGTTGGAACTCTGGCCAAGGGCTGGCGATGGAAGCAATCTCCCCAGAGTGCTGCGAGAAGCGGAGGCCCGTGTGCGGAACTTACGGCGCGACGCGGGCCCAAATTTCCTCGGGGAGCGTCTCGTAGACCTTCTCCTCCGGCCGCTCCTCCCGCCGTCGGCGGGCCCGGTCGATGGCGAGCGCGTCGAGCTCCCAATAGAACGTGCGCCAGGACCGTCCCGTGGGAAGGATCACCGTCTCCCAGTACGTGTTGAGGAGGCCCGCATCATGGAGGTCGTAGAACACCTTGCGGTCCTCCTGTTGGAGCGCGTTGTCGATAATGACCGAGTTGAAACCGAAGTAGTTCAGCACCCGAAGAGCAGTGTCGCTCGCCTCTTCTGTTGAGATGTCGAGCGTCTTCTCCAGGGCTTCCTGAAGTTCTTCGGGTCTAACGACCATCTAACCCACTTGCCCCCCGCTGCCCTTTAATCTGTCTTCGCTGCTATAAATACGTTTCCCCGACCCGTTACCAGCCCCGGTCTGGCTGGACGCCCGAAGGTCTTAACGAGGGCGGTGTCTGGGGGAAGGGCCCGGGGTCTCCGGCGAGGTGAGGCAGGCGTGTCGGATCAGAATGCAATACCTGAAGGATACGTCGGTGCCCCGGTCTCCCGCTTGGAGGACCGCCGCTTTGTCACGGGGGAGGGCCGTTTCGTCGCCGACCTTTCTCTCCCCGAGATGGTCTACGCGGCCTTCGTGCGGAGCCCCTACGCCCATGCGAAGGTTCTGGGAGTCGACCTGGAGGCTGCGAGGGGCGTCCGAGGAGTCCTCGGTGCGTGGAGCGGGACGGATCTCGCGCCGGCGTTGGGCCCGCTGCCCACCGAGGTGGGATTGGAGGAGGCGGGCCTCAAGAAGCCTCCCTACCCTGCGGTGGCGATCGACACGGTGCGGTACGCAGGGGAAGCCGTCGCCGTCGTGGTCGCCGCCGACCCCTACGTCCTTCAAGACGCCCTGGAGTTCGTGGACGTCCGTTATGAGCCTCTACCGGTGGTGACGAATCAGGAGGAGGCCCTCAAGAAGGGGGCGCCCCAACTCCACGAGGAGGCGCCCCGCAACCTCGCGTTTCAGTGGCGGCTGGAGGGTGGAGACGTGGACGGCGTGTTCCGGGAAGCCGATGTCGTCGTCGAGGAGCGGATCGTGAACCAGCGTCTCCAGCCGGCCGCTATCGAGCCCCGGGCGGCCGTTGCCCAATGGGATTCCCAGAAGGGGTACCTTACCCTCTGGGTCACCTCACAGAATCCGAAGACCCACAGGGAAGTCCTGGCCCGGGTCCTGCATATTCCGGAGGCCAACCTCCGGGTCATCGCGCCCGACGTGGGGGGAGGCTTCGGAAGCAAGATTGCGGTCTACCCGGGGGACGCCGTGGTCTGCCACCTCGCGCGCCAGCTAGGAAGGCCCGTCAAGTGGGTGGAAACCCGCGCCGAGAATTTCCGGGTGACGACACACGGCCGAGACCACATCCAGGATGTCCGACTCGCTGCCAAGCGCGATGGGACGATTCTCGGCATCGATGTCCGATCCATGGCGAACCTAGGAGCGTATCCCTCCACGGATGGGCCCGGCATCCCGGCAGGCCCCTTCGGGAAGATGCTCAGCGGTGCCTACCCCATGCGAGGGGTTCGGGTGGAGGTCCGAGGCGTCTTCACAAACACGACGCCGACCGACGCCTACAGGGGGGCCGGCCGGCCCGAGGCCGCCTTCGCCGTAGAACGGATGGTGGACATCCTCGCTCACCGACTGGAGATGGACCCTGCGGAGATTCGCCGCATGAACTTCATCCCTCCGGAGGCCTTCCCATATCAAGTCGCCACCGGGCACACCTACGACAGCGGGGATTACGAAGCGACGCTCCAGAAGGCCCTCGAAGTCGTGGAGTACACTCGACTGCGGGCCGAACAGGCGCGGGCCCTCGAGGAAGGGCGCCTCATCGGCATCGGGATCGCCACGTACGTGGAGGTCTCCGGCTTCGGCTCGCCGGGAGGTTGCCGCTTGCTCGTGGAACCGGCCGGTAAAGTGGTCGTGTATACGGGGGCCCACCCCCACGGCCAGGGGCAGGAGACGAGCCTCGCACAGATCGTTGCCGACACCCTCACGATCCCCGTGGAGGCCGTGGAGGTTCGCCATGGGGATACGGCGAGCACCCCCTGGGGGGTCGGGACGTTCGGGAGCCGGGGGCTGGCCGTGGAGGGAGGTGCCTCGTTGCTCGCTGGACGCAAGATGGCTGAGACCGCACGACGCTTGGCGGCCGATTTGCTCGAAGCCCGACCGGAGGACGTCGTCCTTGTCGGGGGGAAGGCCTTCGTCCCGGACGCCCCGGAGCGGGCGTACACCCTCTGGGACCTGGCCC
>JBHHWA010000199.1:0-2581 GCA_046756285.1 Thermoplasmata archaeon | reverse complement strand
CGAGGAGGATGAGCAGGAGGTAGTAGTCCCCCCACCCGGTCCGCAGGTGCTTCGGGCGGATGACCATCCGACGCCAGAGGGCCATGCCGATCCCGATGATGAGGAAAATCCCGAAGATCTCCAGGCCCACCTCGAAGGCGAGGTAGGTGTTGCCCACGAGGAAGGGGGTGCCAAACACGGCGATGGCGATGTCAAAGTCCAGGGCGACGAGGATCGTCCCGAGGAGGAGGACGATGAATCCGGTGTAGATCAGGGTGTGGAGAAGACCGGCGTACACCCGATTGAGGACCTTGCGCTGAAGGAGGCCGACGCGGATGAGGTTCCCCATCCGCTTCCTCACGGACTCCTGGGGGTTGGCCTGCTTCACCTGTCGCCATGTCCGCCACCGAAGAAACAGCCCGACGAGGAGGATGGTGAGGGCAATGGAGAAGGCGATCATCATGGGCAGGAAAACCTCTGCCCCGATGATGGCGAAGTGCTCCCGTTGCGGCTCCTGGGCGAGGGCCTTCAGGATGCCTCCGGCCCATCCCATCCCGCAGACCACGGAAGGCCGTGGTTATAACGGTTGGCAGGCGGCCGCCGGGCCACATGGAGGCAGAAAATCTGTCCTTGTGGGATCCGTCAAGGACGGAGGTTGACGCGCTCCTCTCGGCCGCCGAGTAGAGGCACGACCAAGGGGGATTGACCCGGGAGAAGGGCTTTTCCCTCGGATGCGCTTCGCTAGCGGTGCGCAGGCAAACCCCAAGGGACACTATGCTCGGTGTCCTCAGCGTGGCCGGCATCTTCCTAATTGTCCTGGCCTTCATCTCTCCACTTGGGCTCGTTCTCGGCGTGCCATTGCTGGTGGTTGTCGGTCTATTGCTCGTGGTTGTCGCTAACATCATCTGGTTCAGGGGCAGGGCGCGTGCGCGTTCCTTGCGTCTGGTCTTTGATCGTTCGCTAGTCTTCCCTGGGGAGGAGGTAGAGGGCCATCTCGAACTGCGGCCTAAGCGGCATCGAGTGCTGCGCTCCCTGACCGCGCGGGCCTGGGGCGGAGAGGAGGTTTCGGTCGCTGTCAGCCGGGGGGAGCACACCACGACAGTCCGTGAGCAGGCGCCTGTGTTGGACGAAAACATCGTCCTCGAGCCCGAGGGTTCGGCTCCATGGCCCTCGAGCGGGGAAGGGGAAGTCGCTGTCGGCCCCAGTCTGTATCGCTTCCGCTTCTCATTCAAGATCCCGGAAGGGGCTCCACCGACCACCTGGAGTAAGCGGGAATATTTGCGCGGCTTCGTCCGTGTCGAGCCGCAAGGGGTTCTGGTTCGGTACTTCCTCCGCGTCCGGGCAGACTTTCGTGGCAGCCTCGACGCCGTCCACGAGTTCGAAATCCCCGTTGGGTCCCAGGGGACTCCTTCAGACGCACGCTCCAGCCATGCCATTCCATCGTCGACGAAGGGGGGGCCCGGGCGTCCGACCGTACGGCTTGAGCTGGACCACCAAGAGGTGGAAGCGGGAAGCCCCCTAAGGGGGAGCCTCAGCGTGACCCGCCTCCAGGACAAACGGATTCAGGGAGTGCGGATTCGACTGGTGGAACGGAAGTGGGGCAAGGCCCATGGCCACGAGACTTCGAAATCGAAGACCCTCGCGAAGACTGAACTCCCGTCACAAGGTGGCCTGGGAGGGATCATGTCGCCCTTTACCCTCCAGATTCCCGCGGGGCTGAGGCCTTCTTACGTCGGTCAGATCTCCTCCCTCCGTCACATCGTCCGTGTTCGGGTCCGCCTCGGTTGGGCGCGGGATCTCAAAGTGAAGGAAGAGATCCGCGTGGTCAGCAGGCTCCCCTGATGGTTCCGGCCCTCTCCGATGTCTCCAAACTCCCGTCCATCGTGAGCCGATTGCGGTACGGGTCGGATGCAAGGGGGCCGGCGCCATAGCGGGGCAGATTTATAGGGCTGCAGCGGTCCGATTTCCAGCCGCATGGACATCATCGTCTGCGTCAAGCACGTGGCCAACCCCGAGCTCCAGTATCGGATCCGGGATGACGGCCTGGACATCGTGCGGGACAACGTGACGTTCCAGGTGAACGGGCCCGACGAGTACGCCTTGGAGGAGGCCGTTCGTCTCAAGGAGGCCCACGGGGGGAAGGTGACGGCCGTCGCGGCGGGTCCGGAGCGGGTCACCGAGGTCTTGCGCCAGGCCATGGCCAAGGGGGCCGATGCGGCGGTCCGCGTCGACTTGCCCGACGGGAGGGAGTTCGACCCGGCGTTCACGGCTGGGACCCTCGCGCAGGCCATTCAGGGGAGGGAGTACGACCTCATCCTGTGTGGGGTCCAGTCCGATGATTATGCCCACGGGGCCACGGGCCCCATCCTCGCTTGGCGACTCGGCATTCCACACGCGTCGGTGGTCACCCGGGTGGAGGTCGAGGGCGACCGAGTTCAGGCGAACCGGGAGCTCGAGGGGGGAATCGAGGAGCGGGTGACCCTGCCCCTTCCCGCCCTGCTGACGATTCAGTTCGGCATCAACGAGCCGCGATACGCCGCGGTGGCCGCCATCCTGAAGGCGACGAGACAGCCCATTCAAGAGGCGGAGGGCGCCGCACCCC
>JBHHWA010000198.1:0-2612 GCA_046756285.1 Thermoplasmata archaeon | reverse complement strand
CTTCCGTGCCTTCCCTGAGTACATCGAGGATGGACGCAACGGGTTCCTCTTTCCCGTCGGCGACGTACCCGGCTTTCACATGAGCGTCCTCGCGGCCTTAGACTGCGACGATGACGTGCGGGAACGCGCTCGCGAAACGGCTCGGCGTTTCTCATGGGAGCAATGTACGAACAGGCTGGTCGCCCTCTACGAGGAGATGGCCGCCTAGCTTACGAGCGGTCGATAAAGACGAGCCTGATGCGGAACACGAGGGTCTGCCCAACGACCTCTTCGTTGTAGTCCACCGTAAAGGTCTCCGCTCCCGCGTTGACGTCCACGATGCGGAAGGTGCCCCGGTCGTCCTCGGTCTGCACGTTGTCGATGTGGCCGGTGTTCAAGAGGTGCCACACGACGATGCGCCCCTCGCCGCCATTGGCGGAGGTGTCCACCTCGAGAACCCGGGCGTCCCACGCGCCGAAAGGCTGGAGGACGAAACCCACCTGGGGCAAGTGCATCAGGGTGACGAAGTCGGTCGAGGCCTCCACCACGCGGGTCTCCCATTGCCAGTCGGGATGGGTGAAGGTCAGGCCGACGACGGGCGCTAGTTGAAATTGAGCGAGGAAGTCGGCCCGAAGGAGGGTCTCGAACTGGGTGAGTACCACCCGCATCGGGCGGACCTCGATCTTCGTGGGGTCCGGGGGACCGTAGGCCATCTCCGGCGGGACGACCACCTCCCGGGTTTCGCCGACGCGCATCGGCGTCGGAGACAAGACCGCATTCTCGAAACCCTCGATGACCGCAGGGGGGTCGGCGCCGAGCTGAAAGCGCAGAGGCGTATAGGTATCGCGGGTCTGAAAGGAGACCGCCTTGGGCCAGTTGGCGTCGTCCTCCGCCACCGCCTCGATGCTCGTATCGAACGCACGGCCATTCGTGAAAAGGCCCACGTAGTCAACCCGGACGACGTCTCCCGGTTGAACCACATCCGGTGGGACAGGTGTCGGGGGCAGGGTCGCGACGAGGTAGCCGACAATGACGGCAGCCACGATTACGATTGCGATGACGACCCGTACGGGATTGATCCGAGCCGGCCAGCTGCGCAGCCTCTGCATCCAATCTTAGTTTACTCAGGACGCCTCGAATAAACGTTGCGGTGGTCCCGGCATGCAGCCGGAGTTGAGCGGACGGTTATATGCCTGGGCGGCCTAGAAGCGCCGTGCAGAGGCGGGTGCTCACGTGTCCCGAATGCGGTTCTTCCGACCTCTACTGGGAGGCCGGAATGATCGCCGGCCAGCTCTACCATTGCCGGGACTGCAACTACGTGGGCGCCCTCGTCGTTGAGAAGGAGACAGAGGCCGGAGAGGGCTAGGCGAACATGGTCCCCGTCTCGGGGGCCGCCTCTAGGGCCGCCTCGAGGACCTTCTCTCGTGCCTGGACGAAGTCCTCAAGAAGGACGTGGTCCCTCCCTTCGCGGATCGCAAACATCCCGGCTTCGGTGCACATGGCCTTGATGTCCGCCCCGGAGACCCCCTCGCTCTGGGCGGCCAGTCGCTCAAAGGACACGTCGCCCTGGATGTTCATGCCTCTTGTGTGAATTCTAAAGATCTCCACCCGTGCCTCGCGATCCGGGATGGGGAACTGCACGATCCGATCGAACCGGCCCGGGCGCATCAGGGCCGTATCCAGGATGTCCGGTCGGTTCGTGGCACCGATGATCTTGACGTTGGAGAGGGGCTCGAAGCCGTCCAACGCGGCGAGGAGCTGCATCAGGGTCCGCTGCACCTCCCGATCCCCACTCGTCGCCAGCTCCAGCCGTTTGGCGCCGATGGCGTCCAGCTCGTCGATGAAAACGATGGAAGGCGCCCTCTCCTGGGCGAGCTCGAAGAGTTCCCGCACCAGCCGCGCGCCCTCTCCGATGTACTTCTGCACGAGCTCGGAACCGACGAGGCGGACGAAGTTGGCCTTCGTCCTGTTGGCCACGGCCTTCGCCATGAGGGTCTTCCCCGTCCCTGGGGGCCCCACGAGGAGGACGCCCTTTGGCGGCTCGATGCCCACGGTCCGGAACACCTCGGGCTTCAGCATGGGCTCCTCGACCGCCTCCCGCACCTCCTGAAGGGCCTCCTTCAGCCCGCCGATGTCCTTGTAGGTGAAGGGGGGCTTCTCGATGACCTCCGCCCCGATGACGATGGGGTCGTAGGACGGGGGCAGGACCCCCATGACCGCGAGGGTCTGCTTGTTGAGGGCGACACGAGACCCGACCACGAGGCTGTCCGGGTCCACGTAGTCCGCCGCCTGCACGATGAAGTCGGGGCCGGTGGAACTCTTGACCACGACGCGGCCATCCACGAGAATGTCCCGCACCACCCCGATGATGAGGGGCGGAGACTTCAACCGGTCCAGCTCGGCCTTGAGCCGCTTCGCCTCCCGGCGGAGCTTGCCCAGCTCGCTCTGAATGAACCGCTTCTCCCCTTCGATGAGCTTGGAGTCCTCCAAGAGCCGATCGTTCTTTTGCTCCAGAAGGGCGATGCGCTCCGAGAGTCGTTCGTAGAACTCCTGGGCACCTTCCTCATCCAAAAGCGTGCCTCCTGGAGGGGGAGGGGAGCATCGGGCGCTAATTACCTGGATGGTCTATTTAT
>JBHHWA010000197.1:0-2622 GCA_046756285.1 Thermoplasmata archaeon | reverse complement strand
CCTGCCGGCGGGCATCGGACGGGTCCCCCTCCGGGTCTTCGTGCCCTTCACCTTCTTCGGGGCCCTCATCTGGTCCACGATCCTCGCCTCCGCCGGCTTCTACCTCGGCCAGGCCGCGTTCGACTTTGCGGAGAGTCTGGAGAGCTTCGACCTGCTCGTCCTCGCGGCTCTCGCCGTCCTCCTGGTCGGCTTCCTGCTCTTTCGTTGGTGGCGTCGCAGCCGCGAGGCTCTTGGGGAACCGCAGTCCCCCTAGGCCACCTGGTAGTAGAACTCGCCGGCCGCCTTCTGGCGCCGATCCAGCTTGGAGTCGGGGTTGTTGATGCGCGGACGCTGCGTGTCCCGGTCCCGTCGGAAGGTCACGTCGACCTCGCGGAGGAAGCGGTTCATGCCGTCCCGCATCGGGTAGGGACCGGTCCCTTGCCCCGCCCGGCCGGGCTCCCCCGTGAACACCATGAGCGAGTCGGCTACCATGTCGATGAAGTAGACGTCGTGGTCCACGATGAGGGCCGTCTTCCCCGCGTTCTCCATGGCCCGCCGGATCCCCCGGGCCGCCTCCATCCGCTGGTTGCTGTCCAGGTAGGCCGAGGGCTCGTCCATGAGGTAGATGTCCGCCTCCGCCCCGAGGGCGAGGGCGATGGCGACCCGCTGCTGCTCCCCGCCCGAGAGGGAGGTCACCTCCTTCTCGTAGATGGGATCCAACTCGAGGGGGCCCGCCACCTCCGTCCGGAAGTAGCTGCTCTCCACCTGCTTCCCGATGCGGCCGAGGAGGAGTTCCCGCACGCTCCCCTCGTAGGCAAGCTGGATGTATTGGGGCTTGTACGAGACGGTGGCCTCCCCCTCCACCCCTCCGGTCTCGGGCCGGAGTTCGCCGGCCAACACCCGTACGAAGGTGGTCTTGCCGGTGGCGTTGGGGCCCAGGACCCCCACCACCTCTCCCTTGCGGACGACGCCCCCTTCGGCCTCCAAGGAGAACCCGTCCAGCTCCACCTCTAGGGGGGAGAAGGTCAGGAGGATCTCCGCCTTCCACTCCGGTCGCGGGGCCCGGGCCTCGAAGCGGATCTCCCGCCTTCGGAATCGGACGTTCTCCGCGGGGAGAAAGCCCTCGAGGTAGACGTTGATCGCGCTCCGGACGGGACGCGGCTGGGCGACAATGCCGTAGGTCCCCTTCTCCCCATACAGGAGGTAAACCGTCTCAGCCAGGAAGTCGAGGATGGCCAGGTCGTGCTCCACCACGACCACGGGCCTCCGCCGGGAGAGGTCGTGGATGACGCGGGCCACCTTGAGGCGTTGGTGGATATCCAAGTACGACGAGGGCTCGTCGAAGAAGTAGGCGTCGGCGTCCTTCAGGAGTGTCGCGGCGATGGCGGTCCGCTGGAGTTCGCCCCCGGAGAGGGTTTTCAGGGGGCTGTCCAGGAAGCCTCCGAGCTCGAGGTCTTGGACGACGGCCTCCAGCTCGCCGCGCTCGTCAACGCCTTCCAGTAGCGCACCCACCTCCCCCTTCTGGACGGCCGGGAGGCGGTCCACATACTGCGGCTTCAGCGCCGTTCGCCGGGTCCCATCTGCAAGCGGGCGCAGGTAATTCTGCATCTCCGTCCCGGCGTATGCCTCGAGGGCCCGATCCCAGTCCGCCCTTTCCTCGTACCCCCCGAGGTTGGGGATGAGCTGCCCCGCCAGGATGTTGATGACCGTGGTCTTGCCGATGCCGTTGGGCCCGAGGAGCCCGATGACGTGGCCCTCCTTGGGGACGGGGAGGCGGAACAGGCGGAACTGGTTCTGTCCGTAGCGATGGACCATGTCCTCTGCAAGCTCGTCGGGAAGGTTGTGAATCCGGATGGCGTCAAACGGACACTTCTTCACGCAGATCGCACAGACGATGCAGGTCTCCTCCGAGATGACGGCCCGACCCGTCTCCTCGCTGAGCCAGATGACCTCTGTGCCCGTACGCATGGGCGGGCAGTAGGCCATGCACTCCAAGTTACACCGATCGGGGTGACATTTGTCTTCGAAGACCACGGCGACCTTCACGGCCGTTTCATGGCTCCCTGGCGTATTTAATGCTCAGGCAGCTAGTCTGGGGTTCGAACACTCTTATAGCTCTAGCGAGGTACAACGCGCGATCCCCATGATTCCCGGACTCCCCGGCGGACGCGTCGACCCTCGGCAGGCCAAGAAGATGATGCGGCAGATGGGCTACAAGGAGTGGGAAGGGGTGGAAGAGGTGATCATCCGGACGGCCGATCGGGAGGTCGTCATCCGGAATCCAGGGGTCGCCGAGATGGACGCACAAGGGCAACACATGTTCATGATCACCGGGAAGGCAGAGGAGGCGGTCCCGGGAGGGGGGCCGGCGATTCCCGACGAAGACGTCCAGCTGGTCGCCGAACGGGCCGGCGTCACCCCGGAGGAGGCCCGCCAGGCCCTCGCCGAGGCCGACGGGGAACCCGCCGAGGCCATCATCAAGCTCATGCAGCGCTGAGCTCGGCGGCGCAAACTTAATTATCCCAGGCCTCGCATCCTCAAAGGCTAGGCTCGGGCGGGGGGCTCGGCGTCCCCTTATACACCGAAACCGTCGATATGCGGGGCCGACAGCTGGGCGAGGCGTAGCCTGCCGGTTTCCAGTCC
>JBHHWA010000196.1:0-2625 GCA_046756285.1 Thermoplasmata archaeon | reverse complement strand
ATCCGAGGGATCTCGTGGGCCGGGTACGTGTAGTCCGCGTCCAGCGTCGCAATCAGGTCGCCGGAGGCCGCCGCAAAGCCCGTCTTGTAGGCCCTTCCGTATCCGCGGCGATCCTCCGGGACGACCCGGGCCCCCTTCTCCTCCGCGATGGCCACGGTTCCGTCCTCGGACAGGGTGTCCACGATGAGAATCTCGTACGGGAGGGCGGGTCCTGCAAAGGCCTCGTGCACCTCATCCAGGACACGCCCGATGGAGGCCTCCTCGTTCCGGGTCGGGATGACGACGGAGATGTGGACCATGGCGGCGTGCGAGCCTACCCTCCAGGCGTGATAAAGAGCTTCGCCTCTCGTTATCCAGGCGGGGAGGGGGGCTCCCCGAAGAACTTGTAGCCCAGGTACCCCAGCACGGCCATGACGAGGCGGCCGAGGGCCCAGAAGGTCATGCGGCGGCGGGCCATCTCCAAGGGACTGTAGCGGCTCCAGAGGCTACCATGCTTCAGGGTTAGCTGCTTACGCCCCGCGCCGTTCCAGAAGGCCTGGCGAAAGAAGTCGTAGAACGAGCCCCGGGTCCGGTGATACACGATGGCCCGAGGTTCGTGGTGGATCGAGTGCCCGCCCTTCACGGCCCGGAGGTTCATGTCGATGTCCTCCGCCGTGATGAACCAGGCGTCGAAGCCTCGAATCCCTTGGAGGGCATCGACGCGATAGGCGAGGTTGGCACTCGGGTAGGTGATGTCGAACCCCCGGTAGATCAGCTCGACCCGCTCCAGCTCCTCGAAGGGTCGGTATCCGATCTGGATGGTCTGCCCCGCCACCACGGCGGATCGTTCCAGTCCTTCTCGGATGTACTTCAGCCAGAAAGGGTTCGCGATGCAGTCCGCATCGATGAAGGCCACCGCGTCGCCGCCGGCCATGCGGATGCCGTGGTTGCGGCTCTCCCCGCGGGTCCCGCCGTGGTTCGCCAGCCGGATGAAGCCGTAACGCGCCGCGTACTCGCCGACGATGTCTCGGGTCCCGTCCTCGCTGTTCGAGTCCACCACGATGACTTCCAGCGGTGCCTCCTGGGTCACGAGGCTGTCGAGGAGGTCCGCGATGTTGTGCTCCTCGTTCCGTGCGGTCACCAGGACGCTGACGAGCACGGCCTCTCAGAGCCCGAGGCGTATTATGACCTTTCCTCTGCCTTTCCCGCGCCTGAGAATCGGGGCCCGCACCCGTGAGGGAGGCTTTATCCGATGGGACCCTGGTCCGGCCTCCGTGGACCTCTCCGTCATCGTGGGGACCCGGCCTGAGATCGTGAAGATGGCGCCGATCGTCCTCGCGCTGCGGGAGGAGGGCATCCCCTTCTCGCTGGTTCACACCGGCCAACATTACGACCAGGAGTTGTCCAAGGTCTTCCTCGAGGAGCTCGGCCTCGGCTCCCCGGACGCCGTGCTCGACGTGGGCTCGGGAACGCAGGCGAAACAGACGGCCGAGGCCCTGATTCGCCTGGAGGCGCACTTCGCCCAGGACCCTCCCCGACTCATCCTGGTGGAAGGGGACACGAACACGGTCCTGGCGGCCGCCCTGGCCGGCGCGAAGCTCGGGGTGGACGTCGGGCACGTGGAGGCGGGCCTCCGGAGCCATGACCTTCGGATGCCGGAGGAGCACAATCGACGGTTGACCGACCACCTCTCCTCGTTCCTCTACGCCCCCACGGACGTCGCGGCCAAGAATCTGCGCCAGGAAGCCGTTTGGGGCACCATCTGGATCACGGGCAACACCGTCATCGACGCGACGATCCGCTATCTCCCGCTGGCGGAGGCGCAGTCGACCGTCATGGACCTGGTCCCCTCCAACCGGTTCTGCCTGGTGACCGCGCACCGGGCCGAGAACGTTGATGACGCGGAGACCCTCGGGGAACTCGTCGATCTGCTTCGGCGGGCTCCGCTTCCCGTGGTCTACCCCGTGCACCCTCGGGCGGAGAGCCGGTTGAAGGACGCAGGGCTCCACGAGAAGCTGCAGGCGTCGCAGAACGTCCAGCTCCTGCCCCCCCAGGGTTACTTCGACTTCCTGGTATTGATGAAGCAGTCGACCTGCATCCTCACGGACTCGGGAGGCATTCAAGAGGAGGCTACGTCACCGGCCATCCGGAAGAAGGTCTTCGTCTTTCGCCGGAGCACGGAGCGACCGGAGGCCGTGGCCGCTGGGTACGCACGGGTTGTCGGGACGACCGCCGAGAAGGCGATCGTTGCCATGAAGGAGTTCCTGGATGACCCTGCCCCGCCTACCGCGCCGAGTCCATATGGGGACGGAAGGGGGGGCGCCCAGATTGCGTCCTTGGTCCAGGAAACCCTCGCAAAAGGGCCCGGCCCCCTCGGACAGAGAGCCTCCTGATGCTCGGAAACGCTTTTATAGGGACCTGTAATCTACGGGCCGCTCCGCAAGGGGCCCTTGTCAGATGGGACGGATGGGATGCGTTCGACGCGACGGAGCCGCAGCTATCGTTAGGGGGCCGCTTCGTGTTCTTGAAGGAAATCGAACTGGAGAACTTCAAGTCCTTCGGCCGCCGCCTTCGGCTTCCCATCCTGTCGGGCTACACGGCCATCACGGGCCCCAACGGGAGCGGGAAGAGCAACATTAGCGACGC
>JBHHWA010000195.1:0-2628 GCA_046756285.1 Thermoplasmata archaeon | reverse complement strand
CAGATCGTCGGTGGCCATACCAAGACCAACAAGGACGTCTTGCCCCTCAAACGACTTCTCCAGCGTTCTGAAGCAAGGGCAAGAAAGCACTGGGTGTACCTGAACGGGAAGCATAACCCGACCCGGAAGAAGGCAGGACAGATTCTCGTTGAGGTGGGGCTGGAGACGGCGGTTCGGGAGCGAGCGACACAGGCTTTCATGACTCGGGTAACCTGGGAGGAGGTGGTGGGCGTCGCAGCGAGCGGGAAGAAGGAGGTCTACGACCTAACGGTCCCCGAGAGCCACAACTTCGTGGGAAACGGCTTGGTGATTCACAACACCGCCGCCGCTGTCCGCGACGAATTTGGTGAGGGCCGCTGGACTCTTGAGGCCGGGGCGCTTGTCCTCGCGGATCGCGGTCACTGTATGATAGACGAGATCGAGAAGATGAGCGAGCAGGATCGATCGAGCATCCACACCGCGATGGAACAACAGACGGTTCACGTGGCCAAGGCAGGCATTACCGCGACGCTGCAGACGCGGTGCGCCATCCTGGCCGCCGCAAATCCGACGTTCGGACGCTTCGATGCGGGGAAGTTCATTGCGGAGCAGATTCAGCTCCCGAGTACTCTACTTTCGAGGTTTGATGGTATATTCCCAATCCTGGACAAGCCCCAGGCCCAGGTCGATCGGGCAATGTCGGAGCACATCCTTAAGGGCCACGCCGCAGGGGAAGAGATCCGCCAGGCAGAGGCCGAACGGCGAAGAGCGGATATCGGGGACGCTGATGATATCTTTCAGCCCTTTTTGGAGCCTGACTTTCTCCGGAAGTACGTGGCCTTCGCCAAACGAATTTACCCCGTGTTAACCCCAGAGGCCATGCAAGTCATCCAGGATAAGTACCTCGAGATTCGAAAGCAGGGGGAGGGCGAGGCCGGAACAGTTCCAATCACCCCTCGGCAGCTTGAGGGTTTCATCCGTCTCGCCGAGGCGAGCGCGCGCGCGCGTTTGAGTCCCCAGGTGGAGGAAGAAGACGCGGAACGCTCCGTCCGCATCGTCGAGTACTGGTTGGAGCGTGTGACCGGCATCGAGGGCGGCTTCGACATCGACATCGTAGCCACGGGTATGAGCCAATCCCAGCGGGCGCAGATGATCGCGTTGCGGGAAATCATCGGCGAGTTGGCCGAACGGGACGGCGCCGCCGACCTGAAAGACATCCAGGAAGCAGCCGAGGAGAGGGGCGTACCGCCCAACCGCGTGGAGGCCTGGCTCAAGCGGTGGAGTCAGGAGGGCGAAGTCTACTCCCCGGCCGCCAACAAGTGGCGGCTTGTAAGCCGATTCTAGTGCGGATACCTATAAATCCGGCAACACGAGTTTCCATTCCTTGATACGGCTCAAGGTCTACAACCAGGGCACAGAGGTCCTAGTCGCCGCCTGCGACGCCGACCTCCTGGGGCAGACCCTACGAGAGGGCGAGCTCCGGCTGGAGGTCAAGCCCGAGTTCTACGACGGCGTAGCCGCCGACCGGGAGCAGCTCCTCCGCCACCTCCGCCTCGCCACCATCGGGAACTTCGTGGGGAAGGAGACGGTCGCCGCCGCCTTGGAGGGCGGGTTTATCGAAAAGACGGGCATCATACGCATCGACGGCGTTCCCCACGCCCAGATGGTCGTGCTATGAGGAGTTTCTGCGTCGAGTGCGGGACGGAGGGTCCCGTGTACGAGGGTCTCTGTGCGAACTGCTTGCCGCAGAAGCGCACCCTCGTGGAGGTCCCGCTCGTCCTCACGCTGGAACGGTGCGTCCATTGCGGCCGGTTCCACCTCCCCCGCGGGTGGGCCGAGGCCGAGCTGGACGAGGCCCTTAAGCGGACCGTCGCGAAGGTCGCGGTGGTCCCACGTGATGTCCGGGATCACGAGACCCTCCTCCACATGGACCTCCGCCATCCGGACGAGGTCGGTCTCCGCCTGGCCCACCGCGTGGGGCTACCCGGCTTGACGGCGGAACAGGTAGGCGAGTCGCGGCTCCGTCTCAAGCGAACCACCTGTCCGGACTGCGCGAAGCAGCATGGGCAGTACTACGAGGCCATCCTCCAGGTCCGTGCCACCGACCGCCCCGTCCAGCAGGCGGAAATGGCGGTCATCCGTGGGGTGTTGGAGGATAGACTCCGGGGTGACCCGGGCCTCTTCGTGGCCAAGGAGGAGCGGGTCCATGGCGGGGTCGACCTCTACCTCAGTAGCAACAAGGCCGCCCGGGCCCTTGCCCAGCGCATCAAGGCGCGTCTCGGGGGTCGGATCACGTCCTCCCCCAAGCTCCACGGCCGGCGCGGGGGACGCGATGTTTACCGGGTCACGTACGCGGTCCGGCTGCCCGCCGAGGCGGCTTAAATAGCGCTGGGGCGTTCGTTCGAGGGTGAAGATCGAGGTCGACTGCCCTTCCCTGGACGCCCTCATGGACGGGGGGGTCGAGAGCGGGTGCATCACGCTGCTCTTCGGGGAGGCGGGGAGCGGGAAGACGAACCTCTGTCTTCAACTGGCCCGCAACGTGGCCCGGGCGGGCCGCAAGGTCGCCTTCGTCGACAGCGAGGGGGTCTCCCTCGAGCGGCTGCGGCAGATCTGCGGAGAGGACTACGATCGCCTCCTCCCGGAGGTCCT
>JBHHWA010000194.1:0-2632 GCA_046756285.1 Thermoplasmata archaeon | reverse complement strand
ACGTCAAGAACTACGACGGCAGCTGGACGGAGTGGGGGAACCTGGTGCGGGCTCCTGTCATTAAGGGACCGTCCCCCCGCTGAGGGGTTTGGTCGTCCGGACAGCCCGAGGAAGCTGGCTGACGTCCGAGCATCGAAGGGCTATGGAGAAGTCGCCGTATAAGGCCCATTGGGAACGGGTCTGGACGGAAAAGGGACAGCGGGAGGTCAGCTGGTTCCAGGAGCGGCCCGAGGTGTCCCTCCGGCTCCTTGAACGGGTCGGGACCGACCCTTCCTCCTCTTTAATCGATGTAGGGGGCGGTGCCTCCCTTCTCGTCGACCACCTCGTCGCACGAGCGTTCCAACGCGTCGTGGTGGCCGACATTTCCGAGCGGAGTCTCGCCCGGGCGAAGGCCCGCCTCGGCGAGCAGGCCAACACAGTGACGTGGCTCGAAGCGGACGTCACGACGGACGACCTCGGTGGCCCCTACGACGTCTGGCATGATCGCGCCCTATTCCACTTTCTCGTCAAGTCCTCGGACCAAGAAGCCTATCAGAGGCAGCTTCGCAGCGCCCTACGCCCGGGTGGTCGTGCTATCGTCGCCACTTTCGGCCGCGACGGGCCTGCTAAGTGTAGCGGTCTCCCCGTTTCACGCTACGGCCCTCGGGAGCTCGCTGCGGCCCTCGGCGATAGGATGGTCTTAGAGCATCAGGAGCGAGAGCTTCACCGCACTCCGTGGGGGACCGAGCAAGCCTTCATCTGGGGCCTCCTGCGTCGCAGGTGAGGGACTCCTGAGGCGGGCCGGTCCCTGTGATCGGCCAACTTTCACCGTTAGAACGAAGGTCCCCTGAGTCCCCACGCAGTCTCCGCGCCAGGCACTCTGTGAGGGGGAGCCAGGTCACTGCCGTAAGCCCCCTTCTGGCCGCGTCTGGCTCTATTTCCTGAAGCAGCTGATGAACGTCAATTACGCGGCCTCTGCGCTCCATGGGGTCGCGCCTCCAAATAAGACTAATCATGTTCGTTCCCATGGCCTTTGGAGGAGTGGAGTCATGAAAATCAGAGCTGTTCTCTTCGACCTTCATGGAACGTTGGCCCAATTGGTGGATCCAGTCACCGACGAGCAAGCTTCTGAGGTCCTGGTTGCTCACGGACATGAGGTTTATCCCCAAGCAATAGACGCCGCCCGACGGTACGTCTTCTTTGTAGATTATCCCAAACACGGCTACGGAACCTGGGAAGCGTATGCAGGCCGTGTTCTCGACAGGTTGGACGTCATACCCGATGAACAGACCTCGCGGGAGTTTGTGAAACTGCACGCCGGCGCCAGGTGGAGCCTTTATTCCGACGCCGGAGACGTCCTGGCCAGAGCCAAGGACGAAGGGCTGAGGACAGCAGTCGTGACGACAATTCCGGAGTTCATGTACCGCGAAGCCTTGGAACCGGTCGCGGATAAGATTGATCTCATTGTCGACGGCTATACATTTCGCTGTGAGAAATCCAATCCGAGAATCTACTTACAGACACTGAACGCTCTGGAGGTGAGGGCCCCAGAGGCCTTGATGATAGGCGATGAGGTGGGCCTGGACGTGGCGCTTCCCACACGCCTCGGAATGAGGGCCATCTTGTTGGAAAGGCCGGGGAAAGTCTCTGCCAAGGACGAGATACAACCCGATGCCGTAGTGAAAGATCTGAATGGAGCGATGGATGTGGTCAGCGCTTGGCTGTAAGGGGCAGGACGCTTGACGAAAGTCAACTGGCCCGCGAACAGGCGGGAGATGAGCCAGGTGACGGCAGTAAGCCCCCTTCTGTCGGTGCCTGGCCTATCTTCAACGTTACGTCGATGAACTCCGCTTCTTCGGGAAGGCTCGGGAGCACCTAATTGGACTCGGAGGCCGGCGCGGTCGCTTGCCTTACGAAGGCCTCCCCGGAGCCGGCTTTATGTAATTAGGGCACCATGGCACCAGGTTCGAGTCCCATGTCTGGGAGAACACGTCTGGGTGATTATTGCCGGATTAATAGGTCGCCAGATCCGTCGGTACGCGCCGCGGTGCTGGGAATCCCTGGGAGGTAACACCCGATGGTCGATTATGACAACGCCAATGCTAGACTTTCGTCCCTCGCCATTTTTATGGGTGGCTTGTCCTTTGTCGGGCTGATCTTCTCCATTAACGTAATGACGGGAAGGCCGAGAGAGTTGACCACACCTCTCCTCGTTGCGGAGTCCCTAAACGTTCTATTCTTGTTGACCGCGATCGTGGTCTTTCTCACGAGTGCCGTGACCTTGGCCTCGGCCTACTTTGAGTCGGGCGTCACAAAGGAAGTCGGCATGCGTCGAGCTCGTCGACTGAATGTCTCCGGCACGATGCTGACATTTTGGGCCATTTCGGCCCTCTTGCTGGTCGCCTTCGAGTTCACACCTCAGGGGATCTTCTACGCCATTGCCGCCATCCTGGCCCCGCTTGTCTTCCTGGTCGCGAGGCAGGTTCAACGCGTTTCGCTCTAGAGGATCACCGAGGTTACCGTTTCTAGTAGGAACGGGTGGGAGCCAGGTCACAGCCGTAAGCCCCCTTCTGGCGATGTCTGGCCTATCCCCAATGTTTTGTTGATGAACTCCGCTTTTTGGAGAGAAGAGCCGCAGGCACAGGCGCCTCAC
>JBHHWA010000193.1:0-2660 GCA_046756285.1 Thermoplasmata archaeon | reverse complement strand
GGAGGACGGCCGGGCTTCCGCGAAGGAGGAGCTTCGAGACCACGTCCAGGTCGGTTCCCGCATTGACGACCGGGAAAGGCTTTTCCATCACGTCACTCACGACTGCGTCCGCCACCTCGCCTCGCTCCAGCATCTGCCCGAGGAGGGCCTCTTCCCGAACGCTCCCGACGACCTTTCCCCCCTCAAGGACCGGAAGCTGGGACACCGTGTGCTGCCGCATGAGCTGGATGGCGGCCATGACGGGTTCACCCGCATCGACCGCGACCAGGGAGGGAATCCGGGCATCCTTGGCCTCGAGGATGTCCAGCAGCGGCGGCTGTTCCTCCAGGAAGCCGTTCTCCTTCAACCACTCCTCGCTGTGGGCCTTGCTTAGGTACCGCTCTCCGGTGTCAGGGAAGAGGACGACGATGACGTCCTTCGACGCGGCCCGCCGGGCCACGCGGACCGCCGCCGCCAGCGCGGACCCAGCCGAGCCCCCCACGAGGATCCCCTCCTCCCTGGCGAGCCGCCGGGCGTAGAGGAAGGACTCCCGGTCGTCCACCTTCTCCACCTCGTCGATGTACTCGAAGTGGGTGGTCCCTGGAATGATGTCCTCGCCGATGCCCTCGACCTTGTAGGTGTGCCCCTGGACCCGTTCTTGGGTGTAGAAGTAATCGGCAATGATGGAGCCCATAGGGTCGACCCCGATCACCTTCACCTCGGGGTTCTGTTCCTTCAAGTACTTCCCGGCCCCGCTGATGGTCCCCCCCGTGCCGATGCCGCAGATGAAGTGGGTGACCTTGCCCTCGGTCTGGTCCCAGATCTCCGGCCCCGTCGTGCGATAGTGGGCCTCGGGATTCATGGGGTTGGCGTACTGGTTGGGGACGACAGAGTGGGGCCGCTCCTGATGGAGCCGTTCGGCCACCCGGTAGTAGCTCTCCGGGGAGTCTGGGGGCACGGCCGTAGGGGTGACCAGGACCCGAGCCCCATAGGCTTTGAGAAGGTTGACCTTTTCCTGGGCCATCTTGTCGGGGATGGTGAAGATCGTCCGGTATCCCTTGATGGCCGCGACCATCGCCAGGCCGACCCCCGTATTGCCAGAGGTGGGCTCAATGATCGTCCCGCCGGGCTCCAAGAGGCCTTGATCCTCCGCGTCCTCGATCATGGCAAGACCGATGCGGTCCTTCACGCTCCCGCCGGGGTTGAAGTTCTCCAGCTTCGCCAGCACGAGTGGCTCCGCCCCGTCCATCACCCGGTTCAGTCGGACCAGAGGCGTGTGCCCCACCGCCTCCAAGATGTTCTCGAAGTAGTCCATGGAACCCCCGAGCAGCGATGGGGCTATCCCTATTTGATGATAGACTGGGGGAGGGCCTTTATGCCCGCCTGGCCCTTGCGGCGGCCGTGGCGGAGGTCCGCATTAGGAAGGAGGTCCACATCACGCCGCAGGACCTCACGGGCTTCATCGTCTCCTTAGGGGGCGTGAAGTTCTGGATCGTTGCCATCTTCCCGATGTACGTGGGCTGGGTCCTGGCCCAGAACCCCTTTGGTACGGCAGGACGGCATCTGTTCGTTGACCAGCTCGGAATCGTCCTTGGTTTCCTCGTCATCGGCCCCCTCCTAGGGACCTTCACTCTGCTTCTGAACGTCCACTTCGACATGGCGGACACGGATCGCACAAATCCCCGTAAGCAGTACGTCAGTGTCATCGAGGACGTGATGGACCGGGAGACGATTCTCTACGCGGCCTGGGGCTTCGCCCTAATCGGCCTCCTGCTTGCCTTCTACATCTCCCAAAACCTAATCGTCTACACTGAACCGGGAGGGCCTGTCACCGCGATCTTCGGGCCGTACACCTTCTTTGGCCTGATGGTCCTGGCGGTGTTGCTATCCGTTCTGTACTCCCACCCCGCCGTCCGATGGAAAGGGGTCCCTGGGATGGACATCCTGGTGAACATCGTTGGCTTCGGAGTCATCGCCCCCCTCGCGGGGTGGGCCCTCCTTCGGCCCATCGATGGGTTCCCCATCTGGTACTTGGCCTCCATCGCCCTCTTTGTCGGCTCGGTCTATGTCCCGACCACCGCCTCAGATTTCGAGAGCGACCGACTGTATGATATCCGCACGACCGCGGTGGCCCTGGGCGTTCGCGGGGCCTTGGTCGTCGGCTTCGCCTTCCTTCTCGGGGCAATCTTCCTCCTCGTGTACGGCAACACCCTAGAGCTGTTCCCCTTCGACGGCCGAGCGTCAAATGCCCTGGCTACCCTCTGGCCCTTTCTGGTGGCCCAGGTAGTGCTTTATCTCGCCTTCCTTCGGCGACCCACCCAGGCGAAAATCTGGGCCCTTCTCCTCCTGCTCTCCATCCTCCAGGCCCTGGCGACCTTCCTCTTCCTCTTCCAGTTCACCGGTGGGCAGACCTACGCCTAGCTTCGTGAATCATCGTCCGAGGGGGTCCGACGATTCCCTGAAGTCATGCCGGGGGACGGAATCGAGTAAGAGGTGCGGTTCCCTCACTCGCCGAAACTGGAGTAGACGGACCTCACATGATCGGCAATCCCGTCGACGATGTCTAGGGACGGAATGGGGGGGAGGTGATCGAACGTGGTCTCCATCCTGTAGATGGCGAT
This sequence comes from Thermoplasmata archaeon, assembly GCA_046756285.1. GTDB lineage: Archaea > Thermoplasmatota > Thermoplasmata > RBG-16-68-12 > JAJISG01 > JAJISK01. The sequence continues at coordinate 60 of JBHHWA010000193.1, read as the reverse complement.
TCCCTTCGAGGTGACGGTCGAACTGATCTTCCAGGGAAGGATGATACGCACACAATCGTT
>JBHHWA010000192.1:0-2669 GCA_046756285.1 Thermoplasmata archaeon | reverse complement strand
AGGAAGGCCTCGAGGCGCGCGGGGGTTTCCTCAATCACGTCCTCCCGGGCCACGACGCCGTAACTCGGGTTGTGAGGCCAGAGATACGAGGGGGGGACGAGAAGTTTGGAACCGACCCACCGCTCTCCCGCGACGGCCAAGGCCGGCGTGCCCGCCGCAGCAACGAGGTCTCCGTCGGCTAGCGCGTCCGGGAGGAGGTCGGCCTGTATGAAGTTCTTCACCTCGACTTCGTCCACCAGGCCCTCCCGTCGCAGCAAATCGCGGAGGATGACGTCGTGGATCGAACCTTCCGTGGGGGTCCCGATCGCTCCATCCCGGAACTGCGCGAGGGTCGTGGAAAGATTCCCGTTCAGTTCCTCCAGGGACTTGGACCCAGCCGGGCCAATGACCACGGTCCCCTCCATGTGCCCCCCCGCGACGCAGAGAATGGGGACTCCGCGGCCGATCCCAATCATGGCCGGCGGCAGCCCGATGTATCCAACATCGAGGCGGCCCTCTCGAAACGCCTTCATCATGGCCGGTCCGGTGGGGAAGAGCTCCCACTCGGCCGCCACCGAGGCCCCCCTCCACTCCGGCGACATGAGGAGAAGGGAGGTGTGGTAAAAGGTGGAGAGGTGGCCGATGCGGAATGGGTCGCCGACCGATGACACGGAAGCCCCCCCGAGAGCCGACTAGGACCGTCCCATCAATAAAGGCTTCGAACCCCTGACTCACCCCATTTGCATCCTAAATAGGGAAGGGACCTACCGGGCATCGGAGGAACGGCGATGGTGGGCTTCGGCGTGATGATTCCCCAGGGCTGGTTCGCCGAGCTATCGTCTCGCCTGAGTCCGCCCAAGCAGTTTGGGGGAATGGTCGAAGTGGCCCGGGAACTCGAGCGCCTGGGGTACACATCAGGATGGCTCTTCGACCACTTCCGTCCCCATCCCTCGACTCCCGAGGAGCGGGTGCCGACGACCTCCTTCTTCGAGTGCTGGATAGCGCTCTCTGCGTTGGCGCGGGAGACCCAAAGACTGCGACTCGGATCCCTCGTCTCGGTCGTGGGGTTTCGATCGCCCGCTCTCCTGGCCAAGATGGCCGCCTGCGTCGACGTCATTTCAGGAGGCCGCGTGGAGGTAGGAATTGGGGCCGGTGCCTTCGAGGAGGAACATCGGTCGTACGGGTTCCCCTTTGGGCCCCCTCACACGCGCGTCGCCCAGGTCGGCGAGGCCCTGCAGATCCTCGGCCTGATGTGGACGGAGGAGAAGGCCAGCTTCGAAGGAAAGCATTTCGTCGTCCGGGATGCCCCTTGCGCGCCGAAGCCCGTACAAGCGGGCGGACCGCCCCTCACTGTGGGCGCCGGCGCGGGTCGGAACCTTCCAATCCTGGAGCTGGCCGCCCGCTGGGCCGATCGGGCGACCCTCCTCCGATGCCCTCCGAAGGAGTGCGCGCGCCAACTGGAGATCCTCCGGGGCTATTGCAAGGAGGCTGGACGGGACTACGACAGCCTCGAGAAATCCGTCCATCTGGGCCTCCTCATTGGACGGGACGAAGGCGAAGTCGAGGAGAAGCTCCGAGCGCGCAAGCCCCCTGATGTCCCACTGGAAGCGTTCCGGGCCCGGATGGAGCAGGGAACGGTCGTCGGGACGGCCGAGGAAGTCACGGGTCGGCTCCTCGAATACCGAGAGTTAGGCGTGACGTACTTCGTTTTCCAGGTCGAGGGGGCCCTGGAGGGCGAGCCGGTGCGGCTCTTCGCCGATGGTGTCATGCCACAGTTGGCTTGAGGACCCTCCACTCGAGAGTTTAAGTCGGAGAGCCGCATCCTATCGGCATGGGTCCGGAGTCTCTCCGGGAGACCGTACGGAGGATCATCGAACGGTATTCCGAGGGGACGGCGCCTCACGGGCTCCAGATCGAGCTCCTCTCGGTGGAGAACGGGGTGGCCCGGGTACGCATGGAGCGGCTCGTGACGGAGCACCAATGTGGCGAGTGCGACGTTCAGATCCCCATAGCCCTAAACTATCTCATGCAAGATCTCCGCGAGGTAGAGGGCCTGGATCACGTGGAAGGCCAGTAAGGTTGTCCGTTGGATGACCGGGTTGGTGGCCAGATCGTACTTCTCGACCTGGCTCTAGCTGCCCCAATCAAACGAAGAAATCGGGAGGTCACCTCCCGAATCCTGAGGGATCTCTAAGCCCGCGACTCCCCGGGTGGAGGTTACGTGACCTCCTTCCGGGCCAGGTTGGCCCCCTCGACCAGCGACTTCAGCTTGAACTGGGCGACGGTCCGGTCCATGATGGTGATGAGTCCGCAGTCTGTGGTGGCGTAGAGCTTGTTCGGGTCCACGAACTTCGAGGCCCGGGTCAGCAGGTCGGCGATCTTCTCTGGGCTCTCCACGAGGAGGCTTGAGATGCTCACCGCCCCGAGGGCGATGTTCTTGTCCGTGTCATATTCGCCCATGACCTTCAGAACGTCGTCCGCGGCGTACGACATGTGCATGTTCACGGTGTCCGCATTGGTCTCAATGAGGTGTGGGTAGGCGATGTCCCAGGCCCGTTCCGCGCCGGCTCCGAGCAGGGGCTGGCCGTGGAGGCGTCCCCAGCAGACGTGGATCCACTTCTCCGCCTGCACGCCATCAAACATGGTGTTGAAGGCGTCGACGAAGAAGGCAAACTCGTCGTCGGAGACCT
>JBHHWA010000191.1:0-2677 GCA_046756285.1 Thermoplasmata archaeon | reverse complement strand
GCCGGATGGCCGCCAGGAGGTCATCCTCGGTCTCGTACCCGTCTGGGAGCACGAGGAGGCCACGGCCGATGTCCTCCAGCCGGTGGGCGTCGCTGCCTGCGGTCATGGGAAGACGGAGGTCTCTGGCCAGCCATTCCGCTCGCCGATTGTCCCTTCGGATCGTGCGGGCGTTCAGGGCCTCGATCCCCTGAAACCGGACCTCCCGGACGACGGCCTCCCCGACCCCGGACCAGAAGCGGTGGGGGTGGGCGGCGACGGCTAGGCCCCCCTGCTCGCGGATCCGATCCACCGCCTCGGCCGCGGGGAGTCGTGGGGGGACCGGCTCCTGCAGGCCGTAAACCAAGATGTGCCCTCTGCGGGCGGAGAGCTCCATGCCCCGCAGGGCCACGAGTTCCATGTCCTGGGCCAGCCGTACCGCCTCCGCGCTCCCGCTGGTCTGGTTGTGATCGGTGATGGCCACCGCCTGGATGTCCAGACGGACGGCTACCTTGAGCATCTCCTTCACCTCCGCCGAGGAGTCGGGAGAATGCTGGCTATGAAGGTGCAGGTCGGCCTTGAACAGCTCACGTCACCTCGGACCCTGGACGGACGGGACGGTCCAAGGTTACTTCGCGGTCGCCGGCTTTGAGGGGAAGACCTGGACCTCCTGCGCTCCCGCGGAAGTAGACGCGCCCGTCCTCCCCCACTTCGATTCGGAGCTTCTTGAACTCCTCAAAGGACAGACGTGGAGCGCGGGGCACGCCTAGCACCTGGGCCCCCGGTTCGGCGTCCCCCGTGAGGAGGAGCGAGATGACATCGCCGTCGACGGCGGCCAGGAGCATCGCGTCGGACCGGACGCCTCGGAAGGTGCCCGGTTTCAGGTTGACCAGGACGGCAACCGGCTTCCCCCGGATCTCCTCCGGCTCGTACTCCTCGCGCATCCCAGCGACCATGGTCTTCCGTTCGGATCCCAGGTCGGCCTCCACGATGTAGAGCTTGTCCGCGTCGGGGTGCTTCTCCACCTTGGTGACGCGGCCAACGCGCACGTCGAGTCTCTCGGCCTCCTGCTCGACCGGCACGGCCGCCAGTTCGACCCTCCGAAAGAGGGGTTTGGGGGGACGCAGCCGCTGACCCGCGGGAATCCCCTCCGGGACGGCGTCCCAGGAGGTGTCGGCGACGGCGCCTTTGAACCCCAGGTATTCCCAGAGCCGTTGGGCGGAGAAAGGGAGGAACGGGGCGGTGAGAAGGGCGAGACCCCGGACCACCCGGAGGGCCACGTGGAGCACCGTGCCCGCCCGGACCCGGTCGGTGGTGATCAGGTCCCAGGGCGCCTGGGCATCGAAGTACTGGTTGCCGCGCTTGGCCAGCCGCATGATCTGCCGCAGGGCGTCCCGGAAGTGGACGTACGCCAGGTTCTGGCCGACCAGGCGCCACGCCTCCTCTAGCTCACTAAGGAACGCCTCATCTTCCGCGGTGGGCTCCTCCCCCGCGGGGACCTCGCCGAAGTTCTTGTGCGTGAAGGTGAGGACGCGATGGGCGAAGTTGCCGTACACCGCGAGGAGCTCCTCGTTGACCTTCGCCGCGAAGTCCTCCCACGTGAAGTCCGTGTCGCGGAGCTCCGGCATCTTGGCGGTGGCGTAGTACCGGATCGCATCGGGTTCGTACTCTGCCAACAGCTCCGGGAGGAACTCGCCCGCGCCTCGGCTCGCGGACATCTTCGTCCCGCCAACGCGGAGCCACTGATTGGCCGGGACGTCGTAGGGAAGGTTGAGGCCCTCGTCGTAGCCCATCAGCGTGGCCGGCCAGAAGAGCGCGTGGAAGGGGATGTTGTCCTTTCCCACGAAGTAGTAATGGCGGGCATCGGGGTTGTACCACCACTCCTTCCAAGCGTCGGGTCGCCCCTGGCGGCGGGCCCACTCGATGCTGGCTGAGAGGTAGCCGATGAACGCCTCGAACCAGACATAGATGCGCTTGCCCTCCCATCCCTCGACGGGGACTCGGATGCCCCAGTCGATGTCGCGGGTGATGGGCCGGTCCTTCAGCCCCTCCTTGAGCCAGCCCAACGCGAAGTTCAGGACGTGAGCCTTCCAGTAACTCTTGTCCTGCAGGTACGCCTGGATCGGCTCCTGGAAGGCCGACAGGCGGAAGAAGAAGTGTCTCGTCTTCTTCTGGACGGGGCGTGTGCCGTCGAGCTTGCACCGGGGCTCGATCAGGTCGAAGGGGTCGAGGAGCCGACCGCAGTTGTCGCACTGGTCCCCCCGCGCCTCCTTGTAACCACAGTGCGGGCACTCCCCCTCGACGTACCTGTCGGGCAGGAAGCGCTTGTCGGTGGGACAGTACGGAGCCAGCATGTCCTTCTCGTAGAGGTGCCCCTTCTCCAGGAGGGTCTTGAACAACTCCTGGGCGACCTCCTTGTGCCCGGCTGCGCTGGTCTTCCAGTACAGGTCGAAACTAATCCCCAGGTCCTCAAAGGACTGGGCGTGGAGCCGGTGGTACCGTTCCGCGATGACCTCGGGCCCCACCCCCTCCTCGTCGGCCGCCACCGTCACCGGCGTCCCGTGCTGGTCCGAGCCGGAGACCATGAGCACCTCGTCCCCCGCCATCCGATGGTACCGGGCGAAGATGTCGGCGGGCACGTAGGCCCCGGCGGCGTGCCCGATGTGGCGGGGGCCGCTGGCGTAGGGCCAGGCGACGCCCA